>JBNVCD010000083.1:393-4622 GCA_050410875.1 Bathyarchaeia archaeon
TTCGTAACTTTACCGTTCTCAATACCAACGCAAAACGTTTTTTCTTCTCCAAGCGTAGGCGTGCTTTTTTGTTCTTTGCCCTCACCAAAACTTTCTATAGGCGCCACTTCAACATTTTCAACTTCAAGCACTTCTTGAGCGCATTTTTCCAGTTCTCTTTCGTCACTTTTTGTGGCAACAACCAATTTAAAGCCACGTTCAAGTTTTTCTTCATCTAACTCTTTTCTGTCAGGTACAGTTTTAACAATCTCGCCGACCTTGCTGATTTTGCTGAGAATCATGTTTGCTCTTATTCCCTTAAAAGAGCAGTCATCAGAAAATTTCAGGTTTATACAATAGGCTTTTTCACCGCTGTTTTTTGCTCTCTGTAGGGCCTCTTTTTCGTTTTCACCAAGCTCAACTGACGCGTTCTCGTAAATTCTTGTTGAATTTGCTGAATCTCTTGTTACATTTTCTGAAGTTGCCTTAGCCACGCTGCCGAGTAGCCTTTTTTTGAGTGCTTCAACTTCGATTTCCCCTTCAATACCTTTCTGGATTCTTTCTAATCTTGCAGATAAGGCATCAACACACTCAAGGAGCGTAGTAATTAACTCAGGTGTAGGCGCGTTACCTTTGCGCATGCCATCAAAAACATCTTCCATCTTATGTGTTAGCTCTTGGAAATCTTTAAAGCCCATCATCCCTGAAGAACCCTTTAATGTATGGGCAGATCTAAAAAGCATGTTTACGATCTCTTTGTTATGAGGTTCTTTCTCAAGCGTCAACATTGACTTAGTTAAGCATTCGATGTGCTCTTTTGCTTCTTCAATAAATAATTCTTTATACTGATCGTTATCCAAAGACAACCGCAACAGCCCACCTTGCGCTGACTTGATTTGATAATTTTTTAAGCCTTGAAATTATTTTGTATGAGTGTGTCTCCGCTTGAGACACCCAAAACTGGCTTAGTTTAATTTTCTTTGAAGTCCTACAGATAATTTTGCTGTAGGTTGAAGAACGCCTATTTGATCCACGATGTTTGTTTGCTTTGGTTTCTGATAGACACGTGTTCTTATGTCTACCACAGCAAATTTCCTGCTGGGTTCACCGCTAAGCATTTCTGCTTTTCCAGTGATTAAGTATCCCCCCTCGCGCAGAGCATTATAGAAGTTCATGTGAATTAACTGCTGGCTTTCTTTTGCAAAATAAATCATGACGTTTCTGCACAAAATGAGATCCAAATTTCTGCGCAACGGCTCTTTCATTAAGTCATGTTGTTCAAAATGGATAAGACTGCGAACGAAATCGCGCACTCTATATGTTTCACCTGTATTAGTGAAATATTCGTTAACGATGTCTTCTGAAAGCCCAGACAACTGTTTTTTTTGGTACTCGCCTCTTATAGCTTTCAATAGGGCATCTTTGTCAATATCTGAGGCAAAAATTGAAATTTGATGATTTTTAATTTTTTCGCCAAGAACCTTATGTGCCAAGATGGCTAACGAATATGGTTCTTCACCGGTCGCGCAGCCTGCACTCCAAATCCTTACAGGATTAGACGTGAAAAGCTTGGGCAAAAGCGTTTTTTCTAAATAAAGGTAAACATCGCTGTCTCTCATAAACATGGTGTAGTTTATCGTTAAATCGTTAAGAAGCAGTTGATATTCTTCAGGGTTTTTCTTTAGGTAAATTATGTATTTACTGTAATTTTGAGAACCCGTAGCTTTCAATCTAACGTCAAATCGCCGTTTAAGGTATTCGTCGCGGTAACCATCACAGTTTAAACCCACCTTTTCGAAAAGCATTTTCTTTAATTTCTGAAACGCGACTTTTTCGAAGAAATCTCCCAGTTCTTTTGAGTCTTCCATAGGTGTGACCTTTTCAGAGGTTAACTAGGACCCCTCGGGTGGGTTCAAGTAACCTTGTTGTTAACTGAGCCATTTAACGTGTAATTGCTGTGTTGATTTCCTTGTCCGTCAAATTCTAGCCATTTTCTCCCTTTATTGACCATCATTTTTTGTAGTTCCTCGCTTGGAAACATTATGAGGTATCCTTCAGCTGAGCTTGTGCTACGTTTGAAGCGGGCGTCAAAAATTGCTGCGGTGTCTGAGCACAGCGCCTGCTTTGAAAGCAACTCGTCAATAACCGCGTCAAATGCGTCGTAAATTAAGAGGGGCGGAGTGGGAAGCAGCTCTGTGGATGTGAAATTTGCCATGGCGTTTAGAAAAGAGCAAAGCATGATGGATCCAAGTTCTTCTAAGGCGGATTTTTCCATCTCTTGATCCGCTTTGATGTCTCCCGTCATTAGTGTGACAATTTTTTTTGCTTCCTCTTCTTCAAAAATCAGCATTAAATCGCAACTCGTATTTTCTCTAAGCTGCATGAAAATAGCTGCTACGGCAGTGTCATGTTTATCATATATTTGTGGAACTAAGTGGGGTGGTTTTACGTGTAGGCGAGGTACTTCCACGTTTACTTGTTCATTTAACATTGTGGAGAGTGCGACTGTTGCTTGGCCTGAGCCGATGCTGCCAATTTCTAGCAGTATGTCCTCTGCTGTGATTTCTGTGTTCTTGTCCGCATTTTCAGGTTCTAACTTTTGTTTGCTCATTTTTCTCACATTTTTCTTGTTGTTAAATAATCATTTGCTCTTTCGATTTCTGTATAAGTTGCTGCTGCAGTTGCGGGCTTAGGAATAATATCAGTATGGAATTCGCATTTTCGTTGGAGCGCCTAAACTGTGTGTCAAATATCAATGCGTTATCGGTGACTGCTTGTTTTACTACAAAATTGTCGATTATGGAATCAAACGTGTCTATTACCCTTTGAGGAGTCGTGGGAAGTAGTTGTATACCTGTGAAATCAGAGATCGCGGTTAAAAATGACCCAATAAGTATGTTGCCCAGTTCTTGTATAGCTGACTCCTCCATGGTGGGGTCAAGTTCTTCTACAGAGGGCGCCATCGTCATAATCGCTGCGATTTTCTTTGCTTCTACAGCGTCAAAGGCTAACAGTATGTCGCAATCATTGTTGGCTATTTGCATATAAACCGCAGTTGTTGGTTCCTCATGTCTTTCGTAATGCTTCGGCAACTCGTGTGGTGGTACGGTGTGAATGCGAGGTATGTTTATTGTAACTTGCTGCTGAAGAACCTGTGAAAGAGCTGTGGCAGCGTGACCTGCCCCTATACTGCCCAATTCTAACAGTATTCCCCGATCAACTTCGTCTATAAGCGCTGAATAAGCCGTAGGCTTAAATTCAGTTTTTAAATAAACAAAATTGCCATTTTTTTCTAGTTGCTCACTCATAGTTTTCTTGTCTCTCCATTGAAAACTTTGACAATTACATTTCCAGTTTCAACTTCAAAGCTTATCCTCCGACCGTGGGAGCCTCCAACATCCTCAGCAACAAGTCTGATTTTATGTTTGACCAAGGCCTCTTTGACTGCCTCGACGTTTTTTTCTCCTATGTTTAGAGCATTCATGTTTGGAAACATGTTTGCGCCACCTGCAATTTTAGCGCTTAACCTGCTCTCCCTGCGACACAGTTTTCTAATCTCGTTGGCTAAACTTGGCACTGCTGTATCCGCAAATTTTCCTGGAAGAGATTCGTGCGGAGCAATGGCGGATTTGGGAAGCATAACGTGAGCCAACCCCCCACACATGTTGGCTGAGTCGTACAGGCATATAGCCACGCACGAGCCGACACTGGTAACCAGTTTTACTGGATTTTTTTCTGCTTTCATTTCCGCCATGTTCACACGAATCTCCTCCAGTTCTGTTTTTGCTGTGGTTTCTATTGTTGTGGCTGTTATAGTTTGGAGTTCGTTGACGGCGCCCATTCTTACTCCAATTTGACCGCGGTCAATGGAGGAACCTGTTTTTTGGGGCAGCCAAATTGGAGCGGTCAGCAAATTTGTTTCCCTCAACAGTATTTAGAGAGGACTTCCATAACTTTTTGGGGCTGAAAGGGTTTGACAACGAAGTCTTTTGCCCCTGATTTGAGTGCCTCAGCGATAAGTGCTTGTTGCCCCATAGAACTGCACATGACGACTTTTGCTGCAGGGTCCACGCTAACTATCTGTTTTAGTGCTTCGATGCCGTCTTTAGCTTTGGGCGTTGGCGGCATAACTATGTCCATGAGAACCAAGTCAGGCTTTGCTTCTTGAAACCTGTTTATTGCTTCTTCGCCGTTTGCTGCTTCAGCTACAACTTCGTGGCCTGATTGCAGTATTATTTTTTTGAGTACTG
>JBNVCD010000083.1:4632-6925 GCA_050410875.1 Bathyarchaeia archaeon
CGTCGTCTACTACCATAACTGTTCCCATAGGTGTTTTCCTCGTGTGTTAGGTTGGTTTATGGGAGGGTTTTCTAAATATTAAAATATTGTGTATTGTGATATAATATTCAATAGCTTCATCTATGCTAGACGCGCCCAAGCAATATTCCAAATATTTAGCACGCTTAAGTTTTGGTTGATTGCTTTTGGGTTGTTGGTCATTTTTGTGTTGGTGAAACTACAGTTGCGAAAGCTTCAGATATTTTCTGTAGTTCTTTTGTTAGTGTTGTCAGGAATTTGATCCTGTTTTCGACTTTCCGTTTCTGAGCACTCGTTAACGCCTTGAATTTGGGCAAGATGTCTGATACTACTGCCATCATGAGTTCGCGGTTTTTTTCTTCTTGTAGATTCTTGAGTTCCATCCGGCCGTCTTTATGCACAAGTGATAGGTGACCTGTGGGGTCAACAAATGCTTGGGTGATGGCGCCTGTCTCTGCAGGTAGAGCCGAAACAGAAACTTGGATTGCTGTTGTGAGTGGTTGCATAAGTTTAAAAAGTGCAACGAAAAATTGTGTGGTCAAAAGTTTTTCTTCGCTTGCGAGTTCGCTGATCTGGCCGATGTCGTCCGCAACGTTTTTGAGGGATTCTAAAACTTCCTGTAGCGAGATCTGCTTTCGCTCTTGCTTTTCGTCAAGAGACATTTCCGCTACGGGTTTAGTTATAGTTTCCTGGGTCAATGGCTATCGCTTGTGACTAAAGTGTTCTTTTCGAGAAAAGGGCTTGTATGTAGCGGTGGTTACGTACAGTTTCCTTCATTGGTGGTGTTTTAATGGTGCTGCCTCGACTTATTTTGGAATGCGTGTGTGTTTCTGCTGCGGATTTAACTTTTTTGCGGCTTTTTTCTGGGTGGTGTTTTGGGTTTGCGTTTTACGATGATCTGTTATAATAAGTCGTAATACGTAATATTTATTTGTTTGAGTTTGGCACCTCATTATCAGTCAGAGGCGGCAAACCATGGTTTATGGGCATCAAGGACTTAGAGAACAAACTGCTGTTAGCAGAATCCAAGAAGTCACATCGGTCAAGCAAGACCGCTTTAGAGTTACAGTTTCCGTAGATAAAGAACGCCCGATGTCTCAGTCTCCACTGTACCACAAATATGATATCCAAAAATATGATTTGCACCCAAATTACAGTTTTGCACATCTGGACGATTTGATTCCGAAGAATACACCCGAGTATTTAGATCACGGTCAACATTATGTAGAACGGATTGTGCGTGCCCTCTACTATTTCAAACAGTGCAGTTTAATTGGGCCATCAGGTACAGGTAAAACTCACATTGTTTATTTGGTTGCCGAATTGACGGGGTTGCCCATTTGGGAGGTTAACTGTGGCTTATCTACGTCGTCTTTTGACTTGATCGGCCGCTTTATTGGTTTAGGCAAAGAAAACTGGGTTGATGGCTTGTTGACTCAGTGGCTCCGCAAAGGAGGCATCATGTACCTTGATGAAGCTAACATGATGAAGCAAGATGTGGCCACCAGGCTCAACCCCGTTTTGGACACAAGGGGCCATTTGGTGCTCAACGAAAAAGACAGCGAAGTCATCGAACGCCACAAATACGCTTACATGATCATCAGTATGAACCCTGCAACAGCCGAGTTCTCAGGAACTAAACCCTTGAACGCTGCTATGAGGCGACGTATGGCTGTGTGGATCAACTTTGATTTCCTCAGTGTGGGCGAGAATATTTCTCCAAATGAGGTTGAAATGCTTCAGAAGCGTACAAAAATTGACAAGGATACTGCTTACAAGATTATACAGGCTGGCGCAGAGTTGAGGCGGCAATACAAAGCTGGTGACTTGCCTTATGGGCCCTCTTTGGGTGATCTGATTAACTGGGCTACGCTAGTTTATGATGGAAGTACGCCGCTGAATGCTGCTGAAGAAACAATTATCGGCTTAACCAGTGATAACCCTGAGGTTCAAGCTGATGTGCGCCGAATTATTGAGTCAGTGTTCAACACTCAATAGTTGACCATTGAAGGTTTTCTAATGGGTTTTTTGGAGTACGCCCGAAACCTTTCGTTTCAGAAAGATAAAGAGAAAGTGAAAATCCTCTTAGACTCCAATTTGGTTCAACCAACTTTAGAGCGGGATGATCAAGGGTTCACAATAAAATTGCCTAAAACTCAGTTTTTAGGTGACAATCAAATTCTGTATTTTGGACAGCGTTTTACTTCTGATAAATCAGGTAAATCTAAGGTGGGGCGTCTTTTTCGGGCTGCTGTTCTGCATTTGACTACTCATA
>JBNVCD010000084.1:0-1224 GCA_050410875.1 Bathyarchaeia archaeon
GTGGGCGTACCTAAAGCGGAACGTGCAAAGCGTGCCGAGCAGCTTCTTGAAACTGTCGGCTTGAAGGATCGCATGAACCACAAACCAGCAGAACTCAGCGGGGGACAACAACAACGTGTAGCAATTGCCCGTGCATTGGCGAATAACCCCCGATTCCTCCTTATGGATGAGCCTACAGGAAACATCGACTCCAAGACTGCACGTGAAATCATCGGCTTAATCAAGAGGCTTAACGATGACGGCGTCACCATCATAATGGTTACTCATGACCAGCATTTGGCTCGGGAAGCGAAACGAACCGTGCAGGTTTTCGACGGCGTAATCTTAGCGGATGTGGTGAACTGACATGAGAGCAAGCGACGTTTTTTCCTATTCTTTTAGCGCCATAAAACTACGTAAGTTAAGAGCAGCCCTCACTACACTTGGAGTTGTTATAGGGATAGCTGCAATCGTGGCTTTGCTTTCAATTTCACAGGGACTACAAACAACCATAACTAATCAGTTGGAACGGGGCTTAGCCGCAGACACACTCATAATTACCACTAGCAGCGGTAACACCTTTGTAAGTACAGGCGGCGGCGACTCAGGCGGCAGGTTTGGCGGCGGAGGCGCAGGCGCAAGTTCAGGGTTCAAGCTTTATCTTAATTACACTGAAGAAATTAAAACTCTCTCAGCTGACATTGAAGGAGCATTTGCGGTAGTTCAGCAAGCAGGCTATCTGCAAAACGGCGACCGCGTACGCGCCGTAAGCGGTGGCATTATCGGCGTGGATTTTGCAGAGTACGCCAAGATCTACAGCACAACTTTTGTAGCCGAGAAAGGAGCAATACCTCTGGAGCCGTCAGATAACGATATTGTTGTGGGCGCTCGCGTTCATGACCCCCGCTTAAACGGCACTATATTTGTGGATGTCAACGACGAAGTCACCGTTATCTGGACCAACGCTACTCAGTTGCCATTCACAAACCAGACTTACACTGCGCGGGTGGCGGCAGTTCTGCCCCGTATCGGCGGCTTTGGCATTGGTGGCCCTTCAGATACAGGCGTTTATATCCCGATCTCGCAAGCTCAAAGTTTCTTTGGAACTGACGAGGCAACCGCAATTATTGTTAAACTGAAAAACAGTGATAACGCAACTGTTTCAACGGTTTCAAAGCTTATAACGGATCATTTCGCCAACCAAGTCACTGTAATCTCAGCAACAGCGGTGCTCTCTTTAGTTGA
>JBNVCD010000084.1:1234-6915 GCA_050410875.1 Bathyarchaeia archaeon
TTGACGCTGTTCCTAGGCGGCATAGCTGCAATTTCACTGCTAGTGGCCGGCATAGGCATCATGAACATTATGATAGTCTCGTTGATAGAGCGCACCCGAGAAATCGGCATACTCAAAGCTATTGGCATGAAAAGCCGTACAGTACTCTTAATCTTCCTCTGCGAGTCAGTCATAATTGGCTTGATGGGCGCAGTCATCGGCATAGTTTCAGGTTGGAGTCTAGCCAAAGTCGTCGCAATGCTCTTCAGCGGAGGTGGCCCCTTCGGTAGTAGCGGCGGTTTGACTATAACGCCAATTCTGACGCCTGAAATGGCTCTGCTAGCAGTGGGCTTCGGAGTAGGCGTCAGCGTTATATTTGCGCTGTATCCTGCGTGGCGCGCCTCAAAACTTAAACCCGTAGACGCATTGAGGTACGAGTAAAGCTCCAACCGTGATCCACATGGTGAAGAAACTCTACCCCGAGCACCCCATCGTAGGCGTAGGCATAGTCATCCTCAAAGATGGCAAACTGCTTCTCGCCAAACGCGGCAACGAACCCGCCAAAGGTAAGTGGAGCATACCCGGCGGAGTCGTAGAGCTCGGTGAAAGCTTAGAAGCGGCGGTTGCCCGTGAAGCCAAAGAAGAAACAGGTTTAGAGGTGGAAACGCCGCGTCTCATTGACGTGGTGGACCAGATGGATGTAGACGAGTCTGGTAGAGTGAAGTATCACTTTGTTATCGTGGATTATCTGTTGAAGATCAAGAACGGGACACCTAAAGCCGCCAGCGACGTTGAAGAACTACGGTGGGTCGCCCTTTCAGAAGTAGAAACTTACAATCTGACGGATTCGTTTAGACGTTTCTTCATAAAAAATAAAAGTAAACTGCAAAATGTTGCCTGTTCAACGTGTACTAGCGTTGGCTGATAATTACCCTTTTTTTTAAGCGGTTGCTCTTTCGGTTAAAATATTAATAAATCCATTTTTGGGCCTTCTGTTGAGGACTGTATTTTTCTAAATAGGTGTAATTATAATTCTTGCTGCCACTTTTCATTTGTTGACTTTTTAGTGGGCATTGTTTATTGTAGCTTGTTTATGTGAAGAACAGCCTTGTCTCACCCATGGTTTTTACGTCTATGGAACGGACTCGCGTAACCATCGGAAAATCTTTGACAACTTTGCCGAGTGTAAGGCAGTGCTGCGGCGGCAAGTCGCGGGCGATGCTTTTGACTGTTTCAGAGTCTACACGTGCCGCTCGACTGACCACGTCAAGGTCGTGTTCGTTAGTGAAGTTGAACAGGAAAATGTTGTCGGCTTGACGGTAGATTGTTTCTTGTATGGTGTCAGGTTGATTGGTTATGAAAGTGGTGAATATTCCGTAGTGACGCATGCGGGTGACAATGTCATCCCAGTAGGTTTCCCTTAGGTACAAGTGGGCTTCTTCAGCGAAAAGAAACGCTGCTTTAAGTTTCCAGTTTTGCAGCGAGTCCACTAGCTTGCCCAGTACGTATTCGACTACGATTTGTCGGTCAACAGTGGAAGTGTTTTTGAGGTTTATCACTATGGCGCCGCCTTGGTCTTTGCACTTCATCAAACTTTCGTCGAGCAAGGTGGCTTCGGCTTTGTTGTCGGTGAAAAAACCCGAGTTGGCAAGAGAGTGAAACCGTGAGGAAAGGGCGTCGCGGACGTGTTGGTTGCAGTTGCAGTTTCGGATAGCTTCGCCCAAGTTGAAGAGAGTTAGTTTGTCTTTATCTTTAAGGTCTTTCCAAATGCGTTTGAATTCGCGGGCGCTGGTGCCTGGCAAGTGCAAGGCGTGAACAAGAATGCCCATGACCACGTTGAGATGTAGCTGATCTAAAGCAACTTTAAAGTTTTGGGCAGGATTGAGTGTGTGAATTTTGTCATAGTAAATGTTACGTTTGCCGTCTTGGGTCATGCCAAGGCTGGTGTATTCTCCGTTAAGGTCAAAGATTACAACGGTGGCTTTGTAGCCTAAGAGGCTAACCATCAAAAGTTTGGAAAGATGGCTTTTGCCGCAGCCCTTTTTGCCTGTAATGATGTTAAGTGTGCCGTCTATGGCTGTTGCGTCTATGGTTAAGAGGGAGCTGTCTTTGGTTCCCCCTAAAATTATGGGGAGGTTGCCGTTGACTTTGGCAAGTTTCATGAGTGATTGTACTGAAAGTTTTCTTACTATTGATTGAGAACGTGAGGGAAGCCAACTGCTACTGGGGCTAAGTTGATCGTTTTCTATGGTGGCGCGGATTTTGCAAACCAAAAGGCTTGCGTCTTGAATGTAAGTTATATGTGGTGCAATCTCCAGTGGATCAATGTCCTCACCTCTTATGAAGTCGCCTCCGTCAGGGAGAGTGCGGAGTAGCTCTTCTAGCACGCCGGGCACCGCGGCGAATTGCACATCAATTACTTGAACTATGAGAGCTTTGTGTGCTTCGTTGTCTTCGACTATGAGGTAGTCGCCTTTTTCAGCGTTTTCGTTTGGGAAGCTGAGGATTTGGACAACGTTACCTTCTTTCTTATAGAGCTTCAAGCGTAGCCCTCCCTGCCAAAGGGGCCAAATAGGAGGCGGTGCATATCTGGGCGGTTGATGATTTGAACGCCGTATCTGCAGCTAGCAAAATGTTGCATGGCTAAAACTTCGTTGGCGGTGAAGGTGCAGAGGATATGCGCAAGCCGGAGAGTTTCAGGGTAGCTTTGTTGGAGTGCATCGTTACCAAGGAGTTTCTCCACGGCTTCTATTCGGTTACCAAATACGATTTCTTTGTCGATGTCTAAGCGGAACGCCACGTTTGACCTCTGCAGCCTTGCTACGTAAACGTCGCCAAGCATTACAGTTGGCGGTTTAAAGCGTAAACCTGTTGTTTCAAGTAAATATGGTGCTTCTTGCTCCGGTAGGTATTCCGTTATAAGGTAACCGTTTACGCGTAGCGTGGTGGCTTTGCTAAACGCGAGAACAACGTTTTTGTTTCTTCTGGCTATGCTTAGAATCTCATGCAGTAAGTGTATGGGTGTATCTGTGGTGCCGCCGATTAAGCTGCCGTCAAAGAGGATTACGCCATTGTTTATTGTTTTGGCAATCATAAGCTGGAGCCATCTTTCAAGAAGGTTGGCGAGTCTGTTAGGCATCTGGAGAAGTGGCGGTGCGACTTGGTGATTGCAGGTGTTTTGCGTGGCAAAATAAGTGCGTTCAAGACCGCTGTAGATGGATTTTTTGTTTTCTTCAGTTATGTGGAATATAAATGGTCCTATACGGGTGTAATGGTAGCTGCGGTTTTGTTTCCATACAGTTGCGCCTCGGATGGCGATGATTATGCCTCTTGATGTTTCGCCTATTTTTATAGTTGAAGAGTCAACTGCGGCTATGGTGGTTTGTTGGTGCTTTGGAGTGAGCGGTAGAGGTGTACGTTTGATTTGAATTTGGGTTGGGTTGTTTTCTGCGCCGTTGTCTTCGTATAGGTTTAGCATAAAATTGTTTTGATGAACCTGTTTTAGAGAGTTGATGCTGATTTCGCTGAAGCGCTGTGGTAGTGTTGTGTCTATGGCGGGGTGTGGAAAGTTATATTTGGGGGTTGTTGTTATTGTGTATTGTTCAATCACCAAGATTCACCAATATTCAATATCTTATTGGTGAAATATTTAAGTATTGCGCATGTGCATCTTGCGCAATACAATATGCAATAAGGTGTTGGTTTGACAGAAACCCCGCAAAAACCACCAATACGTGTAAAAATGAAAATAGGCGACATAGAATTCGAAATCGAATCTCAAGAAGACCAAATACAAACAGCTGTCGACCGAATCCTCGCCACTGTAACCAACAGACTTAAAGAAACACCGCTTTCCACAGCTGAACGTGCAGCGCCGCCGCCCAGAGCCGAAACCTGTAGAGGCGTCATTCAAAAACTCTGGGAGGAAAACTGGTTTAGTAATCCAAAAAGCTTAGAAGAAGTGCACAGTGAACTGGCAAGGCGAGGTTTCCATTATGACCGAACGGCAGTAGCACATGCGTTAGTTGACTTAGTCAAAGACAACGTGCTAACACGCATAGGCAGACCACGTAGGTATCAGTACGCACAAAAAAGACCCCCAACGCAACCAACAACCAAATAACGCCACGTTTAATTAACGCTCCATTGCTCCTGTTATCATTTAGCAGCTAGATACGCTTTCAAATGAGCCTATATTTGTGAGAGACTGTAAAACGGAACTTTTGTGTTGCCGTGTTTTCACGACTGCTCATGGTTTATAGCTGAGTGTAAATTCTGAGACATGCAAGCGTTTTTGTCCACAAGTATTGTATTGCAAACATGGCTTCCCATGACTCAGCCGATAGAATCAGCAGTTACTGAGCAAAACCAAACGTTAGACAAAGCCCAACTTACTCTTGAAGAGCTTGTGGACGTCCTCAAAAGCGTTGGAGAAGACGTTGAACAAATTGTCAAGTTGGCTACAGAAGAAAAACGTTTAATGACTCAAGTTTTTACATCACTAAAACACATGGCGTCGTTGGCACCGACAATTACAGTTTCCACGTCAGTGCTGCCCAAAGATATGAGTGCAGTCGCACAGGCGCATATAGACTGCTCAGGCCACCTAATATTGACGTACAACAATGGGCACCAAAAAATTGTGGACCTGAGCAAAAACGAAAACTATGACTTGATTATGGCAGTACTTGATGATGTTGTGCCAAAATTTAAAACCTTAACAATCCAGCACCCCCTAGCTGCTCCTCAAGAACAGGTGCCTCAAAAACTTCAAGAAATGTTTGGGGTCACCACACTGCAGATTGTCGCCTCCAATAAATCCTCTTCAACTGCCGTTGAGACACAAACAAACGTTGAATTCGCGGATTCAACACAAAGAGAAGCGCCAGAAAAAGCCTTCATGGAAACAGCGGTGTTATCACCAGACAAAAACGAAAAACTCAACCAGGTCGTCACAGAGACGTTAGAGTACCTAGAGATGCTTGGCAACGAGGTGTTCCAACAGACGCCTATAAGCATGTACTTTGACGATTGGGTGGTGAACCTTCGCCAAGTTATTTTGTCCTTTGAATCCAACGAACTAGTAGGTTCCGACGAAACCTTTACCAGCGAATGCAACCAAATATTTAGTACAATAGAAGAAGAGCTCGCCAAACGGCTAGCAGCCGACGCTGAAATCGAAGTTTCAGCAAAGAGACTAGTCGAGAACAGATATTTGCTCAACAAAATTGATGAAGGCTACGCCGCCCAAGCCAAAGAACTAATCGCTAAAGGAAAAAGCACAATCGAATACTTAACCAGAAATGTCCGCCAGTTAGAGGCTGAACTTGCCGAGGTGACGCAAAGAAAAGTAAGTTTTAGGCATCCTCTCCAGAAATTAGCTAAAGAACAAAAAATGTCCGAACTCACCCAGAAACTTAACGCGGCAAAGAAACAACTGGCCTTAGCAGTGAGTTCTGCTTCAGTTCAACAGGAGGAAACTGGAGATGTCGACGCTGAATACGCCGTCCAAACCAGAGAATTAGCCGATAAAAGGGAAAGTGCTCTAGCAATTTTATCTAAAGAGGTAAAAGACCTCGAAGCGGAGCTTGACCGCCTGGAGAAAATAAAAACCAGTAATCCCATCAAGAAAACAGCTATAGCTCAAAAACGTTTTGATACAACCCAGAAACTAATTTTAGCCAAAAAACGACTAGAGATGG
>JBNVCD010000085.1:0-6804 GCA_050410875.1 Bathyarchaeia archaeon
ATACAGCTCAAGAAGTCTGTGGTTAAGCAGCTTAAAACCATGAAGAGGTATCCCAGAGAAACCTATAACGAGATTATTTCTAACCTGATAGAAATGGCAAAAGCCTCCAGAAACAGAAGGCAATACGACGAATTTATTCACACGATCCAGCAAGCAAAAATGAAGGAATTATGGGAAAACGAGGAAGATGAGGCTTGGGAAAATGCTTAAGGCCTGAGACGTTATCGTTGCAAGCGTGCAGTTCACAGATACTGCTGAAGTGAAAACCAGACCGGCAGTAGTCCTGTTCGAAGAGTTAGGAAACGTTGTGATAGCGGGCATAACTAGCAACCTCAAGATGAAAGGAATACCCCTGACCAAGAGCGAGGGCGCCATAAAAGACAGCGTAATAAAACTGAATTATATCTTTACAATCTCCAGTGAAATGGTATCCAAAGTCATTCTTCATTTAAGCAAAGAAAAAAAGCGCCTCATATTTGAGGAACTTAGCAAAAGACTTGAAGGGCTCAAAGCATAACTTTCATGTTTTGTCTTTTTCTGGTAAAAAACGCTTAACAGTGCTAACAAGATGCAGGTTGAGACCGTGCAGTTCAAGCAAGATGCGATAACCCTGAAGGCAAGAAGAAAAAATTGGTGTTTTTAGCTGGGTGTTTTTTTTCTTCTTTTGCGCTTTCGTGTTTTACAAGTTTTTTGAAGAAAAATATAGGTATTAAAAAAATGGCGTTCTTTAGTGTTCTATTTTATCAGTTGCCGATGTGTCAGATAAACGCCTAAACATTTTATCGACTAAACTGTATATACATAAACAAACATCGCGGCCAAAGCAAAGTATTTACAGCGCTTGTTGCAAGCGGTTTTAGGCTGTTAAAAGCACGGTAAACCTAATTAGCTGCCTTTGCCTTTAGGCAGTTAGGCGGCTGCATGAAAGATTCTGATTTCATTGACCTTCGAAGTGACACTGTCACGTTGCCGACTGAGGAGATGCTTGAAGCGGTCCGTCATGCACGGTTGGGCGACGACGTTTTTGGCGAAGACCCGACTGTTAACAGGTTGCAAGAGCTTGCAGCTGTGAAGATGGGTAAAGAAGCAGCTCTGCTGGTTCCTAGTGGCACTCAGGCGAACCTAGTTTCGCTTATGGCTAACTGCCGTCGCGGTGATCAGGTGTTTGTTGAGGTGGAGGCGCACATTTACTGGTACGAGGCAGGTGGCGTCTCAGCCGTAGCGGGGCTGTTGCCGTGGGGGTTGAAGAGTAATCGGGGTGCAATTGCGCCTGCTGATTTAGAAGCTGCCATTAGACCTGTGGATGTGCATTTTCCTAGGCCTTCGCTTGTCTGTGTAGAGAACACGCATAATCGGCACGGTGGTGCAATTGTCAAACCCCAACAGCTTAAAGCTTTGGCGGAGGCGGCGTGGGCGCATGGGTTGAAGGTTTACATGGATGGTGCACGCATATTTAACGCCTCCGTCGGCTTAGGCGTCGATGTGAAGGAGTTTACGCGGCACGTGGACAACCTGATGTTTTGTCTCTCTAAGGGGCTCTGCTGCCCTATCGGTTCCCTTGTCGTGGGTAGCCAAGAGTTCATTGATCGAGCCAGACGGGCAAGAAAGCTTTTAGGTGGTGGCATGCGTCAAGCAGGCGTCATCGCAGCGCCGGGTATAGTGGCTTTGGAGAAGATGGTTGATCGCCTAAGAGAAGACCACGAGAACGCCAAGCGGTTGGCGCAGAAAATTGCAACGTTGCCTGGCGTGAAACTGAACGTGGAACATGTGCAGACTAACATTGTAACGTTTGAGTTGGATCCAGCCAAAATCTCCGTTGACGTTTTTCTCCAGAGGCTCAAAGAGCGTGGCGTGTTGGCTTTAGCTCAGTCAAAGAATAAGGTTCGCTTCGTAACCCACTACGGCATAACCAGAGAGCATATCGAGAGAGCTGTCTTGGCTGTAGATGATGTCTTGGGCAAATGTCAAAGTTAACCGTCTGCTTCTTCAGGTAGCCTTGTTTTGTGGAAGAACTTCCAGAATAGTCCAATAGCCAGCAGATATAGGAGTGCTGCTGTGAAGAATGGCAACGACAGGAACCCTAACCCCATCATGAAAGCGCCAAGGTAGGTGCTTAATGCGTTGGGCAGCCTCCAGAGCGCAGCGTTTACGCCTGAGGCGGCGCCCCGCTGCTTTTCCGTCACTAACCCCATAATCATGGACTGCGACAGTGGGCTTGCCATGTTCATCAAAAACGCGCGGATTGTGTAGGCTACGCTAGCGCCGATGTAGTTTGGGAATAGGGGCGTTATGAACATGAAAACCGTTGAGGATGCCTGTAGCACCACTATGGCTTTGACCAAACCGATTTTCTTGGCAATGGCTGGTGCTGCTAAGGTGGCGGCGCCTATGAAAAAGCTTGTGATGCCCAGTATGGGTCCGCTGACGGCGTCGGGTATGCCGTACTGCAGGCTTAGCCACGCCGTCATAAGCGGCACAACCATGCCTGCGCCAAAAGCGATAATTGCAGTTGCCAAAACGTACTTCAACAATATACTTCGGGATTCCTTTGGCGTTGACTCTTTCATAGTTGAACCAGCAGGCTTAGCGCACACGGCTGTGGTTTCTTTTACAGTAACCAAAAACGCCAGCGAAACCAAACTCAGCAACCCCAAAGTCACGTAAAGGAACACGTGGCTCGACAAGCCAAGAACTTTAAAGTTGCCTACTCCGAAGAGAAGAACGCCGCCGACGCCATAGGCTATGCTCTGCGTGAACGCGAAAAGCGAGAAGGCGCTGTTGCGCTTGCTGCAATCGACTTTTTCGGCGAGCCAAGCGCCGCTGGAAACTGAAAGCGCGGCTTCAGATATACCTTCGAATATGGCGGCTACAATCAAGAGCGTGGCGTCTGTAGTTAAAGCAAAAACAGCTATTATGACGCCGGCAATAATTGTGCCAGCTATAAGCATGTTTTTCCTGCCGTACCTGTCGGCAGCTATGCCCAGGGGGATGCTTGTGGCGAAAGTTGAGATGCCCATCGCGGTAACAATGAGCCCCATGAAGTCTATGGGTAAGCCCTGCACTTTGGTGAGGAAGTAGGAAATGTCAGTGTAGAACATGCCGTAGGCAACTGCGGGCAGAATCCCCGAGTAGATGAGGTACTTTGCCTCCTTAGATAACCCCCTGTAAGAGTCGAACAACTGTTGAAGGCTCCCTTAAGTCTCGGCTTTTTGGTTTGACTTGCCAAGGCAGAAGTAATGCATCTTTCAGTTGCCGCTTATTTATCTTTTGAACTATTCCACCCGGAAAACATCTGAAGCTACACTGATTGACTCGAACTGGAGTTTTTGTACAGTCAGCAAGAAATAAAGCACGATTTAAAGAACGAATTTTGTCTTGTTGCTTCAGATTCTGTGGATCATTCGCCAATAGGAGCGAGAACTGCGTTAGCTGTGTGTTTTGGAGCTTTACTTGGTTTTATCCGTTTGTATTTTGGTTGCTAATTAGTTATGTAGAAAAACAGTGTTCAATTTTCCACAGAAAAATTGGCTGTAGGTCTGTGCGTTGGCAGAGTTAGTCATGAAGGGTTTTGTTTGTATGTGATGTTTGATGAGGGCGATGGTTTGAGCCTGAAAAAACTTTTTATAAACCAACCTGTCTGCTTAAAGAGCTGAAATTTTAAAAATTATCAAAAAATTTTTATTTCAAACCAAATAACTAATAATTCGTCATATTGCCGTAGGCACAATGGGTAAACGTAAACTGTGACTTAGAGATGGAAACATGACAACGTTAGAAGAAATGTTAAACGATTTTTTTAATCCCCCAAACGCTTACCAAGCACTGAACATAGAGCGAGTTCTATTAAGCCTCAGCGTCACTTTCGCCGTAACTTTGTTCATCTTCTTTATGTACCGCAAAACTTTCAAAGGGGTTCTTTACACGCGGAGTTTCAACGTCGGCTTGGTGTTAACAGGACTAGTCGTTACACTTGTCGTTTTGCCAATAAGCTCCAACATCGCCCTCTCTTTAGGTATGGTGGGTGCGCTTAGTATTGTACGATTTCGTACAGCTATTAAAGACCCTGCAGATATTGTGTTCACGTTTTGGGCTATAGCGGTGGGAATCATCAGCGGCGCAGGACTGTACATGGTAGCCATAGTGGGCTCTCCTGTTATCGGACTTTTTCTGTTTGTTCTGAGCCGAGCTAACTTTCGAAGTAACGATCCCTACCTGTTAGTAATCAAGTACAGCGGAGAAGCAGATGCAGAAGTACAAAGTGCTCTACCTAAACATAAACTTCGCTCGCGGACTGTAACTTCAGCCGGCGTGGAGCTAATGGTGGAAGTTAGGCTGAAGCCAAACGAGACCCCTCGCGTGGATGACTTGCTTAAGATCAGAGGCGTGAGCCATGCGGCTTTGGTCAGTTATAACTCTGACTTATCATCCTGAACGATAACCTCTTCAGGAATGTGAACTCTAAGCGATGAAAAAACTGAAAGGCTTCCAACTTTGCGTAGGCAAAGCTTTAGTAGCCCTATTCACGGTGCAACCGACAGTAATTACTCCACTTCATAGGAAAAAGCGTCTGGTCGTAGTGGTGGCTGTCCTTTGTGCTTTGTTGTTAACTTCTAGTTTGTTTGGGGCAGTTCAAAGCAGAGACTTAACTGTCGAAGCCGTTGAAGATCCGTGGCGGCGAGGCAAACTTGGGGATGCTGCAGACGTGTTTTTTGATGACAGCTACGTACATGAAATCCGTCTTTACTTCGACGATCCTAACTGGTACAATACCCTATATAATGCGCATGATAAAGACCCATCAGACCCATATTTCCCCGCTAAATTTGTTTCACACGGCATCACCATAGACCCAGTAGGGGTACGATTCAAAGGTTTATCATCCTTCGGAGGCAGCACTTTCCAAGGCGCTGGCAGCCAAGGAATCAAAAAACCCTTCAGAATCGACTTTAATATGTACACTGACGGCAGCGGCGAAGAAACAACTTTCTTTGGTCTCAAAAAACTGAGCCTCAGCAATGGGTTTGCAGACCCGACTTTAATGCGCGAAAAGCTCTTCATGGATTTTGCAAGTAAATACGTTCCAACTCCCCGGTCGGTTCACACACGCCTGTACATTAACGACAACTATTATGGCATCTACTTGGCAATGGAGTACATTGACAACACCTTTGTTAAAAGCCGCTTTGGCAATGACGAACACGGCAACATATACAAGGCAGAACGCGGAGCCACACTTTCGTATCTTGGTTCAGACTGGAGAAAATACAACGGTTCTTATGAACTTAAGAACAACGAAGAGGCAAACGACTGGTCAGATCTAATCGAACTTACAGATGTTCTAACAAACACCCCCATAGAGGAGTTACCTGCAAAACTGGAGCCGATTTTTGACGTTGAAACAGGGCTATACTCCCTTGCACTTCTCAGCGTATTTTCCAGCTTAGACTCGTACCTTGGAAATGCGCGTAACTACTATCTTTACCACAGAACCGATACTGGCCAATTTACGTATTTACTGTGGGATGCAAACTTAGCCTTTGGGAATTTCAGGTTAATACTGCAACCAGGAGAAAATGTGACATCACTTGATCCTTTTCCGCCGCCTACTATAAGGCGCACAGGGCCTCAACCTCCCAATGCGGCTATGGGCGACCTCACCCTTATAAAAAGGGTTCTCGCCGTAGAATCTTACAATCGCACCTACCTCAGGGCAATCTCCAAAATCCTCCGTGAAGGTTTCAATTCAACATCAGTGAATAGGCGCATCCAAGAAATTGCTAGCATAATCAGAAACGACGTTTACACAGACCCTAACCTGCTTTCTTCAACCGCAGCATTCGAAGCCGGCTTAGCCGAAACCACAAGCTTTGTACAGAAAAGATCTGCCTACCTCAATGCCAGACTCAACGACTTCGCCAAAAAAACCGACCTCAAACTAAATGATTTAATGACTACAAATCAGAACACTCTACTCGACAACAGCGGCGATGCCGATCCATGGTTAGAACTCTACAACCTTGGACCAGGTTTGGTCACAACAGAAAACCTGTACCTAACAGACGACCCAGCAACACCAAATAAGTGGAAACTCTCAACATGGAGCTTAAAAGCAGGAGACTACCTGCTGCTGTGGCTGGACGGGGAACCAAATGAAGGAGCAACCCACTCGCCCTTCCGTCTCACCTCAACAGGCGGAGAATTACATCTATACCTCTATAACAATTCCCGATATGAACCCATTGACTCTCTCACATACCCCGCACTCACCCCTGATGTTTCATACGGGCGCTTTCCCAACGGCGAAGGCACATGGCTAGTGCTCAGCGAAATTGTAACGCCAGGCACAGCTAACAACGTAGGTGGGATCCCCAAAAATTTGTTTATTAACGAATTTATGGCAAACAACGATGAAGCAGTTCCAGGCCCAAACAACGATTACCCAGACTGGATTGAGCTGTACAACGCAGCAAACGAAACAATTAACGTCGGCGGCATGTACCTGACAGATGATTTGGCAAATCCGACTACTTGGCGCATTCCCGAAGGCACTTCAATAGGCGCAGGCGGCTACCTACTGGTATGGGCTGATAATTCTTCTGTAGCCGGTTCGTTGCATGCCAGTTTCCGTTTAAGTGCGAACGGAGAAAAGATAGGTCTCTTCGCAGCTGATGGCAGGACGCTTGTGGACTACGTGGTGTTTAGCCAGCAGACGGATGATATCTCTTATGGTCGTTTACCTGATGGCGCTGCAAACTGGACTTACTTAACTCCGACGCCTGGGTCATCAAACAGTTTGGGCAAACC
>JBNVCD010000086.1:0-6774 GCA_050410875.1 Bathyarchaeia archaeon
TGCGTTTGTGATGCAGTGTGATTTGTGATACAACAGTAACTTTCTTATAAAACTTCGCGGATGCCTTCGAAAACGCCGTCGCCGTATAAGAAGCCGTGGTCGTAAACGCTTATTTTAGCTTGCGACTTGGGGTAATATTTTCCATCTATGTAGATTTCGAGCTCTTTATCCATAGTTTTCCCCTAAAGTTGGTTTCCATATTGACTTTATTGTTTGATATAGCTTTTGCAAGTGAATTATATGCTTTCGCTGCTCAACCGTGGAATTGGGGTCGCTTGCTCAGGTTGCGCGGTAACGGTAACGGTTTGAAAGGTTTCCCTGAAATTTTGGTTGCGATTTTATTTATCAGGTCGTCAACAGTCATGTTTTGCTGTGAACCCTTCAGTTCCCGGTCTCTAACAGAGAGGGTTCCTGACTCAATTTCTTTTTCACCTATGACCACAATGTATGGTACCCATTCTTGTTCGGCTTCACGGATTTTCTTCTGCAGCGTCGAGGCGGTGTCGTCTATGTCCACACGGATACCTTTCGCTTCAATTTTGGCTGCTAACTCCTCCACTTTATCCATGTACTTGTCTGAAATTGGTATAAGGCGAACTTGAGTCGGTGAAAGCCACAGAGGCAACATGGGCGCTTTACCCCTCATTTGCTCACCGTACGCCTTTTCCAGTAACGCGTAGATGTCACGCTCTATAGCGCCGCTGGGCGAGCAGTGCAGGATAAGCGGGTGCTGTTTTTCTCCCTTTTCATCAACATATGTTATGCCGTAACGTTTAGCGTTTTCCACGTCAATCTGGTCGGTGGAGAGAGCTGCTGCCTTGTCTTGGTTATCCACAAAGTTCAGGTCCCACTTAAGTGTAAAATAGAAGAAGCGTTCATTCCAAACCTCAGCTAACATAGGTTTGCCGAAGGTTTTCGCTAACTCCGCGATGAACGCCTTATTCTCCTCGTAGAAGCCTTTCGTGAAGCGCATGGCTATCTCGTAATCGTCTTTTGTCAAGCCTATGTTGCTTAAAACATCCAGACACATGTTAAAGCGTATCAAAAACTCCTGCTTTGCCTGCTCCAGATCCTTACATAAAGCGTGGCAGTCCGGCATCGTGAACGCCCGTAGCCGCTTTAACCCCACAACTTCGCCGCTTTTTTCGCGTCGGAAGCTGTAGCGGGTTAACTCGTAAAGTTTGAGGGGCATCTGCTTGTAGCTAAACTGAGCGTCATGCGCCATGAGAAACTGCCCAAAGCACGCAGCAAAACGCAAAAAGAGTTCTTTATCTTCTGACTTAAGCACGTATTGCCGAGCTGGAAAACGGTTCAGATAACTTTTCAGGCTGGGATGGTTAAAATCGTACATTATAGGCGTTTCTACTTCCATTGCGCCGTAACTGTTCATACGCAACGTCACATACTGCTCCAGCAGAGATTTTATCAGGCGCCCTTTTGGGTACCAACGTAGATTTCCCGGGTCGCTGCCGCTTTCATAGTCCGCAATCTCTAATTTCTTCATTAAAGGTACATGCGGAGGCATCTGAGTTACCGCGCGTGCCTTTTTGATTTCGTACTGAGAGAACTTTTGCAGGTTTACGTGACCTTTAAATTTGAACTCTTCCACAGGCACTAGCGAGCCGTCAGGCAGTATAACATGCCAGAAAGATTGCAGTTTGTCTTCAGCTTTCAAGGCGGCAGAGACTGCTTCTTCTTTCTTTTCTTCAGCGCCAACCTGCGTGGCCGTGTAGGACCGTGCTTGCTCTGCTAACGGGTGCCCTTTGATGGATATGGTGAACTGTTTGTTCCAGCCGAAAGGAGCACGGTACGTTTCGATTCCTTTCTCTTTAGCATACGCTTCCATCGCTTTAATGAGCGTTAAGGCTTCTGAAGGGCTGGCTAAACTACTGCTCAAGTGAGCAAAGGGGTAAATGAGGATGCGGTTAACCTTAAGTTTCCCCAAAAATGCTCGAGTGTCGTTGATGGCTCTCTCCACCAGCGCCTGGTCGTCGCCTGCTTCTATGGCGGTGAAGAGCACCAAAACCTCTTCGATGCGGCTTTCTTTCTTTTCAGCTTCTTCAGCTATCTGAATTTCTTTTTCAACAGGCTGATAAACAATGAAATTTGAGTGTAATTGAAGTATCCTCATACGTTTTCCCCGCTTTTACGCGCTGTAACGCCACTTCTCAAGGGTCTTCTCTTTTTTACTCCTTTTCTTCATTTCTTTATAGTGCTCTTTGCAGAGGTACGCGCGTTTTTCGCTACCGCCAACATTTAAGCCCGCACCCCGAGCTTTTTCTGATGGAACAGAGCGTTCTGCTTCCCTGCTGCAGCCTGAAACACTGCATTTTTCACCTTTATCTATGCGACCCACGTTATACGCCTCGCGTCTATTGTTTACGCACTACAATGTAAACGCGTGCTTTATTTCTTTTTCATAAAGTGCATGCGCTCTTTGATAGAGTTCCTCACTTGTTCCGGTCATGGTTGCCCCTACATTCTCAACAATCAGAGACGCAGCTGCAGAACCCACACAGGCACACCATAACAGCTCCTTTTTCCTGCTAAGCTCCGTCAGGAAGGCGCCCATAAAAACGTCGCCTGCGCCGGTGGGGTCAACGTATCTTCTGCAGGGGTATACCGGCACCTGAAAAACTGAGTTTTCAGTTGAAAGCAAGGCGCCTTTCGCGCCCATTGTGACAAAAACAACTCTGACGCCAAAATCGTGAACTGCACTTATCGCCGCTTTCACGTCCGAAAGACCTGTAGACGCCAAGATTTCCTCTACAGATGATTTGTAAACGTCTATAAGCGATAGCAGCTTCAGATCGGCGTTGGAGTGGAGAACCACATTTCCTTCAGAGTCAAAACTTCGCAGCATCCCCTGCGGATCCAAAGCCAAAACTTCTCCGCGCCGCCTCAAATGCTCAACTACTTCACTGGAGATTTCTCCTGCTATAGGCGCAATTTGAATCGCTTTCGCCTGAAGCCCCTCTGGCAAATCAGACAACGTGATAGGAGGCGCTTTAGCTTTAAGCCGCAGAATACGCGAAGATAAATTTTGGCTATATTCAAGCTCAAACCGTGTTGTCTTTGCGCCCGCAACCTGGGTCACACCAGACAAGTCTACTCCCTTCTGCTCAAGCAGCGCTAAATACCCTGCGGGAAAGTCCCCTCCAACCTTAGAGATAACCGCGACTGCGCCGCCTAAAAACCGCACAGTCAGCGATGAGTAAGCTACTGACCCGCCTAAACTCGTCAACGGCGCGTTATTTCCTGGCAACTTTATGGTGTCAATTGCGAAGTGACCCACAACAGCAACGTCCATGTTCTGCCGCGTCATAATTTTCAAACAAGAAGAAGCGTTGCGTGTAAAAATCATTTTCTATCAAGCATAAACGGCTTGGCGCGTATTTTTCCTCATGCTCTGTCCCCTGTGACTTTCACGGCGGGTAGAAACTATACGACAGGCAAACGCGGCGCTGTAGCCCCTTGACAGAGACAGGTTTTATATTACAATTCGCATTCTAGGTTTATTTTTCATCCGCTTTTTAAACATCCTCTGCTGATTGCTCGATACTAAATATGGCAACCGCAACTTGGAATCTGCCTATCCCCTCATGAAAACTCTTAAATTATACCAGACACAACAGAATCCAAGGTTTCACTCATGTCAAACAGCAATACCAAACTGGAAATCTTGGGCTACGATGACAAAGAAAAAGTTTTCACTGTAAAATCTCAATCGGGACAAACCGTCAAAATAGTCGACACCTTCGCTGAAATGTTTCCTCTGTGGGCTGGCAGAGTCCTCATAACCGCTCAAAACGAGAAATGGGCCCAAATTGCAGCAAGCCTGACCACAGGTTTCGCTACCAGCGTTATTGCCGCCTCTGCTGAAGCAGCCATTGAACGAGCTGTTCCTGCTGACCAAACGCCTGATAAGCGTCCTGGCGTGCTTATTCAGATTTACAACCGTGACCGCTTTGAACTTAAACATCAACTCATGGAGCGCATTGGCCAGTGCACCATGACTTGCCCAACCACGGCCGCCTTTAACGGTCTCCAGGGTAAACGCACCCTCAATGTTGGCAGCAGCCTCCGCTACTTTGGCGATGGCTTCCAGAAAAAAACCATGGTGGGAGGCAGAAAATGCTGGAAAATCCCTGTTATGGAAGGCAACTTCATCGTAGAAGACGGTTTTGGCGCCATGGAGGCAGTTGCAGGCGGCAACTTTATGATTTTCGCTGAAACCCAAGAGGCCGGCCTCAAAGCTGCAGAAGCCGCTGCAGACGCAATACGCGCCAACGCGCCCGACGTAATCATGCCTTTCCCAGGCGGTGTTTGCCGTGCAGGAAGCAAGGCAGGTTCACTCAAATACAAACTGAAGGCTTCCACCAATCACCCCTACTGCCCAACCCTGAAGACCTTGGTGCCCGACAGCGTTGTCCCTGAAGGCGTAAGCTGCGTCTACGAAATCGTCATTAACGGCTTAACACTTGACGCCGTCAAAAACGCCATGAAGCAAGGCGTCACAGCGGCCGCAAACATGCCCGGCGTAGTTAAGATTTCTTCAGGCAACTACGGCGGAAAACTTGGGCCGTTCAAAGCCTTCTTGAAAGACGCCATCGGCGCAACATAACTTATCCCCTTTTATTCTACGGAACTTTTATCTGGTATAACATAACGTAGTTTATGACAACCTCTGTGTACCGTGAAAATAATTGAGTGCTCCCAAAAAATCCTCTCTTGAACTCTTCAGATTGAAAAAAACACTAGACATGCTGACCAAAAAGGAAGGCAGCCACACAGAACTCATCACCCTCTACATTCCCCCAGGCAAGCAAATCAGCGACGCTATAAACTTGCTCCGAGATGAATACGGCACAGCCAGCAACATTAAGTCTAACGTCACCCGCAAAAACGTCTTGGATGCCATCGTGAGGGTGCAGCAGAGACTCAAACTTTTCAAGGATCCCGGCGAGAACGGTATAGTAATTTTCGCTGGCGCCTTACCGCAAGAGGGCGGTGGACCAGGCACTGAACGTATGGAAACCTATGTTATTGTTCCCCCTGAACCCATCAAACTTTTCCTTTACAGGTGCGATAACCGTTTCCACACAGAGCACCTGCAGGAAATGCTGCGTGAAAAAGAAACCTACGGCATCCTCTTGGTGGATGCTTCAGATGCCACAATCGCCACGCTGCAAGGCAAACGACTGGAAATTGTTCGCCAAATGTACTCTGGAGTTGCCGGCAAAACCCGCGCCGGCGGACAATCAGCTAGACGTTACGAGCGGCTGCGGGAAATGCAGCTCAACGAGTACTTTACACGTGTAGGACAAAATGCAAACGAGATTTTTTTTCCAATCGAGAATTTGAAGGGTATAATTCTTGCTGGGCCTGGACCTACAAAATATGACTTCCAGAAGGGCGACTACTTAAACTACCAGTTGAAGAACAAAATTTTGGATGTAGTGGACACCGCGTATGTAGAGGAGCAGGGCATAAAGGAAGTTGTGGATAAAGCGCCTGAAATCATGAAGAAAGTACGTTACATCGAAGAGAAACAGATAATGCAAAAGTTTCTCTACGAAGTGGGGCATGACACAGGCTTCATAACTTACGGCGAAGCCGAAGTGAGGCAAGCACTGCAAGCCGGCGCGGTCCGTGTTCTGTTACTATCTGAAAGCTTAGATACTCAACGTGTAACTGTGAAGTGCAGCGCCTGCGGCTATTCTGAGCAGGAAACAGTGAAAACTCAAAACATGACAGTTTTCGAGCAGAGTTTAACCGGTAAACCTTGCCCTAAATGTCAAGCGCCATCTTTAACTGTGGCTGAAAAGGTGGATATCGTGGACGATTTAGCTCAGCTGGCTGAGTACTCAAACACCGAAGTTGAAGTGATCTCCACTGAGACCGAAGAAGGGCAGATGTTAAAAAACGCGTTCGGCGGCATAGCCGCGATGCTGCGGTTTAAAATGCAAACCTAAACCTGCACTTTGTTTTCCGCCGTTTTGCCCTGCGGTAGTGCCTGTTTAAACGATAGCTGCTTTGCATTTTGTAACCTGCGCAGCTGAATAATGAGTATAATTAAGCCCTGCGTAAAGCTCAGCGAGTTTGCAACAATAATCGGTAAATCAAAGAGAAGCAAACCATAAACCAGCCATAAGAATATGCCTATGCAAAAAAGCACCGAGTAAACCACTAAAGAAGCGTCTCCCGCAGGTCGCCGCCGACTTTTCCACGACTTTACCAACTGCGGGAAAAGCGACACGGTGGTGAATGTAGCCGCAACTAACCCAATCACAGTTGTTGGTTCCATTTCGGTCTAACTCTTCCGCTGTCTGTTGGCGCACAACAATTTTAGATTTATGCCTATTTACACCCAAGTAAACTTTCTGTATCAGGTTACTTATGGAGTTTGCAAAAGTCCCAAGAAGGAAGGTTTAAATAAATACTGACTCATTTCGTATATGCTTCAAGCTCTAAACGGAAGAAAAATAATGTCAGCGCAGGAATTTCGTCATATAGTCCGTATATTAGGTTCAGACTCAGCGGGTACGCTGAAGGTTTCTTACGCAGTGTCAGAAATTAAAGGTGTCAGCCTAAGCCTCGCCAACGCCATACTCAAAAAGGCAGGCGTCAACCCCGACATGCGGGCAGGCTTCTTAACTGAAGCTGACATCCAAAAAATAGAGGATATAATCACAGACCCTGCAAAGTATAACTTGCCCGGGTGGCTTTTTAACCGAAGAAAAGATTTGGAGACCGGAAAAGACCTGCACCTCA
>JBNVCD010000087.1:0-6673 GCA_050410875.1 Bathyarchaeia archaeon
TGGAGTTTAACGAAGAAGCACACAAGCAACTGGGGTATTCACGTGAAGAATTTTCTGAACTTACAATATTTGATTACGAATTAAACGAAACACCTGCAGAAACACGTGCAAGAATCAAAAGCATCCTGCAGGAAGGGCGAGCCCAGTTTGAAACAAAACACCGCGCCAAAAACGGCGAAGTCCGACACGTCATGAACACAGTTCAGACCATTGAGTTACAGGGAAAAAAGCTTCTTCACGTTGTAACCAAGGACATAACAGAGCAGAAACAAATGGAGAAGGCGCTTCAACTTGAACGCGACAAACTAGAAGCAGTCACTGACAACATTGGTGTAGGTGTGGGCATCATTAGCAGAGACTACCGCATTCTATGGGTTAACAGTTACCTCCGACGCGTTAAGCCGGACTGCGAGGGAAAAACATGTTACTCAACCTTCAACAATCTAGACACTGTATGCCCTGACTGCAGCGTCAAAAAAGTCTTTGAAAACAACGCAGAATTTGACAGCCACGATTATGCCTTCACAGACGTGCAGGGTAACTCACGCTGGGCGCAACTTATCGCCACACCAATCAGGGATAAAGACGGCACCGTTATAGCAGCACTAGAAGCTACGGTAGATGTTACAGAGAAGAAGCTTTTGGAAAACAAGCTAAGAGAATACTCTGAAAAGCTAGAGCAACTTGTCGAAAAAAGAACAGCGCAGCTAAAGCAGGCAGAAGAAGCCTTACTTAAAGCAGAAAGGTTCGCCGCCATAGGCAAGACCGCAGCCATGGTGGGGCATGACTTGCGTAACCCGTTAACCGCCATCAAAAACGCAGCTTACTACTTGCGGGCAAAAAAGGACGCAATCTCGCCAGAGCAATTTGAGCAGATGCTCACCCTAATTGATAAAGCGATTGCACGTTCAGACAAAATAATAAATGACCTGCTGGAATACTCACGCGAAACCAAACTGCAACTTAGCGTATGCACAGCAAGCTACATCCTAAAAGAGGCGCTATCTCAGCTGCAAATGCCCCCCAACGTGAGGCTCCAAGACCTCACCTCAAACGATCACAGCTTTGCAGTTGACAAAGAAAGGCTAACAAGGGTCTTCATCAACCTCATCACAAACGCCATAGAAGCCATGCCGCACGGTGGAACACTCCAAGTAAAAAGCACCCAAACTGACAAACACGTAGAAATAGCCTTTGCAGACACAGGCGTAGGCATATCAGAAGAGAAACTAACCAATCTATTCGCGCCGCTAGTCACCTATAAAGCGCAAGGCATGGGTTTTGGCTTAGCCATCTGCAAACGTATAATCGAAGCACACAACGGCAAAATCACCGTGAAAACCAAGGTAAACGAAGGGTCAACTTTCACCATTACGCTACCCAAAAACCTGATGCGCTAAATTACTGAACTTGGACTACCCCACTTTACTTTTCCATACAGAAACCAAGCAGAGATTAAACATAGTTTAAGAAAAGAAAAATTATGGAATAAAGGGCAACTGGCGTATAACGGGCTCAATTAGGTTGAGCACCAGTTGCGGGAACAAACCGAAAACTATGATTGCACCTGCAAGTATGAACACTGGAATCAGCAGTTTTATGGGTTCTTTGATTCGCGTTTCATCGGCAGGTTTCTTTCCGTACATGTAATTTACCAAGCGGAACAAATACGCCACTTGAATGACGCTCATGACTACGCCTATGACGGCAAGCCAAGCCAAATTTGCTTCAATGGCAGAGGTGAAAACCATGTATTTCGCTATAAACCCGCCGAAGGGGGGCATACCTGCAAAGGAGAGGGCAGCCATAAGTAAAGCTAAGCTTGTCAGAGGCATTCTTCTGCCGATGCCTGAAAAATCCTGAAGCGACTTAAAGCCATAGTGATTTATTATGCCAACTGCCATGAAAGCAAGCGCTGTGGTTACGCCGCCAATGAGGAAGAAGTACAAGTTACCTCTAAGGCCATCGGCGGTTAAACTGGTGATGGCGACGAGGTTGTAGCCTACGTCTGCAACGCATATGTTTCCAATTAACATTTTGACGTTGTTTTGTATAAGACACGTATGAGAACGTAATAGCTGCCTTGGTCAATCACAGCTGATAAAAACGCCGATGTAGACGAGGGCGCGGCAGCATAAGCATCAGGCAGCCAGAAGTGAAAAGGCACAATTGCAGATTCAATGGCGTAACCTGCAGCTATGAATATGAAAGCTAAAATCAGCAAGCTCTTGTCTGAAAGGGCAATCAACGCTTCTTTTACAGCCCAGAAGTTCAAAGTTCCTGTGATGCCGAAAACCAGCGACAAACCAAACACTATAAACGCTGAGGCAATAACGATCATCACTATGTACTTCAAAGTGGAGTTTAGAGAAGTTCGGTTTTTACGGTACAGCATCAGAAAACTGGAGCCTGCAGCGGCAGCCTCCCAAAAGATGAACATTGTTAACAGGTCACCGGAGAACACGGCGCCCACCACTGCCGCCGTCAGCATAAGCATCACCGCGTAGTAGCGCTCTGAAGGCCTTTGGCTGGGGCTAATGTAAAAGACACTGTAGAGTAACGTGACCGCGCAAACTGCGGTGAACATAAGCGCCATGTAAACGGATATGCCGTCAATCATGAAAACACTTGATAGCCAAGACAAGGCTGCGTCAGAGAGGGGGAAGCTAAGAAAAGGCTGCGGTGAAGGCAACGCATAATAATTCAAAGCTAAATTGGCAACAGCAAAAAACACCACTGCAAAAACTACAGCGAACCAAACTATCGCAGCAGCGGTTTTATGACTTGTTTTTCGGATGAGTCTAAAAGCGGGGATTGTTAAAAGTGAAAAGGCAACAAGACTAACTAAGGGGAAGGCTACGTCGAAGAGGCCAACCATCATTTTTCACTTCTTAAATAAAGCCTACCGTGTTAATCAAGTTTATAAAGAATGCGGGGTAGACTCCGAGAAGCACCACGAACACTATCAAAATTAGCAAAGCCAGCTTCATGGAGTTGGGGACATCGACGATTTTGTGTTTCTCGTTAACTGCAGGGTTGGGCTCGGTTTTGGCTGCGCTTATGAAAACGCGGTAGACAAAGCGAAGTGAGTATGCTAAAGAGAAAACAGTTGCTATAAGCATGAAGACTGTCGGAACAATGTAGAACGCGTTAGTCCTGATTATGTCAAAGGCGCCTACAAAAATGAGAAATTCGCTGATAAAGCATGCAAAGGGCGGAGACCCAGCGATGCTCAAACCCGCGATTACCGCAGAAGCAGCGGTAAAAGGCATTTTCCCTGCAAGCCCACCCATCTCTCGGATGTCCCGCTGCTCTGTCTGATGCATAACTGCACCTGCAGAAAGGAAAAGCAGCCCTTTGCTAACGGCATGCGTCAAAATGTGAAACACCGTTCCCGTTACGGCTGTTGTTAAAGCTAACGCGCCGCCGACAAGAGGTTCTGAAGGGTACAAGGAGAGCCCAAAGAGTATGTAACCCATGTGGGCGATGCTGGAGTATGCAATTATACGTTTTATGTCGGTTTCAACCAGCGCGATGAACGCCCCGAAAAACGCGGAGATGACGCCGAACACAGCTAAACCATGCAAAAAAGCTGCGCCAAAATCTGTGCCTGCAACTGCAGGGAAAACGGCGCCTAAAGATAAACGCAGTATGGCGTAGGCTCCGGCGCTGATGATTACGCCGCTTAAGAGGGCAGACATAGTAGCTGGCGCCTCTGAGTGCGCGTCTGGCAGCCACATGTGAAGGGGAACGATAGCCATTTTGACGGCGAACCCCGCAGTTAAAGCTATTATAATCCATTTTGCGAGGTCAGGAACAGTCATCAACGCTGTTTGTGCAGCAAACATGTCTGTTGCGCCAGTTACCATGTAAATTGCGCCTATACCCAACAAAACAAAAACGGCGCCTGCATGAGTGAATATAAAGAACTTGAATGCTGCACGGTAAGATTCTCGGTAGCCCCAACTGCCAATTATGAAGTACGCAGGTAAAAGCATAAGTTCCCAGCAGAAATAAAACAGCAGAAGGTTAGACGTGATAAAAACGCCCACTAACCCAACAGACAACAAAGATAAAAGAACATAGTACACAGGCAGATTTTTCTTGCCCTCCATGTACTTGACACTGAAGCACGCTGCAGCTACAATCAAAACTAAAGTTATTATTGCAATGGATGCGCTAATGCCATCCACAAACAGGGTAAAATGCGAGTTCAAAACAGGAATCCAAGCATACTCCTCCATGTACATATGAGTAGGGCTTGTAAGCACAGTAGGTACAGTTGTTAGCACCAACACAATGTTAATTAAGGCAATTAACGCCACAATTGAAGCCGCAAGTTTAGAAGATTTTTTTCCGCCGAAATAGACAAATGGAACACCCAACGCGGGCAAGAGGAACACTAAGAGTAAGCTATACAGCACGCCTCTACACCTGTATAGCCTGTAATATCAGCAATTAACTAAATATAAATCTATCACAAAACGCACGTTCACAAAGAAAAACCGCATTCAAAACGCACCGCGCCACTATAAAAAAAGCATGCGGCAAAGTCTTTTGTTAACTAAAACATAAAATTGACGAACTAAGAGTTCACTTAAAAATGGCGCGGGGTGTGGGGTTTGAACCCACGCGGCCTTTCGACCACAGACTTAGCAGGCCTGCCCCATACCAGGCTTGGGGAACCCCGCAATTGCGCATTCGAAGGTGACGCGGTTAGTACATTTTGTGAACTGCCTTATTTTTGTCTTTTGCGTCGCCAAAAGAGCTATTGATTGTTACATAAGAAGTAGACTCCGCCTGGTGGGACCAGTTTGGGTTCTTGGAAAACTCTAAAATCCACCCTTGACACATAATCCACCTCTATAGGAGCCAGAGTTGAATGCCCTACAACGAGCTCAGAAGAGACTACCTGTTAGACCGATGGGTCGTAATCGCCACTGAACGCGCTAGACGACCCACAGATTTGGCAAAACAAAAAGTGGCTGAACAAGGTAAATCCGCCAGTTGCCCTCTGTGCCCCACCAACGAGAACATGACGCCGCCTGCAGTGCTAGTTTACTTGCCAGATGCCACGAGAGGCGGCAACGTAAAAAAAGACGCGGACCACGATGGTTTTCGCCATAAAAACTGGGTTATCCGCTGCATCCCAAACTTGTTTCCAGCTTTCTCACCCCCAACACAAGAGTCAGACGTAAACCACGTTCTGGAAAACGACACCTTTGGCTACGCCATTGGACACCACGAAGTTATCGTTGAATCACCAAACCACACAGACCACCCTGCAAACGCGGACATCCCACAGCTTACCCATTTAGTCAACGCCTATAAAGATCGACTCAAAGAATTATCCACAAAACCCTATGTGAAATATGTTCAGATTTTCCGCAACCACGGTTCAGACGCAGGCGCGTCCCTCTCACATGCGCACAGCCAAGTAATCGCAACGCCGTTTACTCCAAAAGTTTTAAGCGACGAAATGACCGCAAGCAGGAGCTACCATGAACGCAATAGCCGATGCATCTTCTGCGACCTTATAAAGCGCGAAACACAAACACCGCGCCACATAATGGACAACGAACATTTTGCAGTTTTCTCGCCTTACGCGAGCATTCACCCGCTGGAGTTTTGGGTGCTTCCGAAACGGCACAGCATCAACTTTATAGACCTCACAGAAGAAGAAACCAAAGCCTTCGCAGAAACACTGAAAGCTACCATGCAGGCTCTCAAAAAAGTGGCAAATGACCCCCCCTACAACTATGGTTTTCACTTAGCACTAAGTCGAGACACCCGAGAATATTATCATTGGCACTTGGAGGTTTACCCCAAACTTACCATTTGGGCAGGCTTCGAGAAAAGTACAGGCGTCTACATAAACACAGTTCCGCCTGAAACAGCGGCGGCTGAACTCAAAAAAGCCATAAGCAACTAGGAATCCAAAACTTCTTTTCTGTGTTTTGGCCTTATTTGCAGGGCATCTTCCACGTATGCACGTAAAGGCTCAGCTACACTCCATGCCTGCGCAATGCAGCCCCGTGGAGTATGCGGTGGATCGCCATCAAAAATTTCGCTTAACGTGCCTAACCCTGCATGCGCCGTTTGTCTTGTGAATAGAGGCCAAACAAAACTGCTAATGGCAAACTTGGCATCTTGATTTGTGTAGCCTTTTGCTTTGCGGTAAGCAGTAATAAAAGGGCCAATAAGCCAAGGCCAAACTGTGCCATTGTGGTATGCGCGATCTCGACTTTGCCTGTCACCTACATAGGCGCCTTTATAATCAGGATGCGTACGCTCAAGGGTACGCAAACCATATGGCGTAACAAGTTCCCGTTGGACAACATTCACTACTCTACTGCGTTTTTCAGCATCAAGCACACCGAACTCTAAAGAGACGGCGAAAATTTGGTTGGGACGCAGAGAGTTATCCACGTCAAAGTCGGTTATGCAGTCGAAGAGGCAGTGTCTTTCGCTGTTCCAAAACTTTTCATTAAAGCTTTTTTTACATTTTTCCGCTAGCACAGAGCAGTTTTCAGACAGTTTTTCCTCGCCAAACCTTTGAGCAAGCAACTGCACGGTTTTCAAGGCGTTGTACCATAATGCCTGGATCTCCACGGCTTTTCCCGCTCTAGGTGTAACTGCTTTGCCTTCCACTTCAGCGTCCATCCATGTTAGG
>JBNVCD010000088.1:0-3139 GCA_050410875.1 Bathyarchaeia archaeon
TGCGTTAGTGAGGTATTGTGGATCCACTGCGCTTATTGTTGCCCGCTGAGAAAAGCCTGAAAACCACCAACCAAACTGCGCATCCGTGAGGAACACAGAATCTGCAGGCGTATTCTGCTTAGCCCACTGGATTACTTCAAATTTGGGGTTATCCATCAGCTGATAGAACCTCTGCACTTCGATTCCCTTTTGCGGCGTCAAAAACACTGGCACTGATAAGAAAGCATAAGTGACAAATGCAAAAACGAGTATTGCCAAGACATTTTTTCGAACCAAGCGGGGTAACGTTCGCTGCAGTGTCCTGTTGGTGCTCTCTTTGACCTTCGGTAGATTGTTTACGATTGAGACAACCTTAGTTACAACTTTGGTGAAAAACAAGGCGCCATGATCAATGGTTAACCCAATTAGCGTTATAACCGGAATTATGACAAAGTATAGAAACCTGTTGTAGTCAGTATACAACCCCGCCAAGTACAACTGTGTACCTGCCGCTGGGATAAGTGTCCAAACGGCAAAGAGCAGAGCGGAAAAACTGAACATTTTACCTTGGTAACGCTTAGCAAAGAGGAAGAAGAGCGAGAAACAGGCAAACAGAGGAATCACGAGGTCCAACGGCAGAATCTTTGTAGATAATATAGCCTCGCGGATTCCCAAAATTCCCCCTGTGAAAGTCTCTGCGTTAGCTCCGCGACCAAAATATATGGGGATTACTTCCAGTAAAAAGGGCAGAATTAAAACAGCCCCTAAAAATACGGTTGAAAACCAACCTAAAAAGCTGCTTCTTCTTAAATTCAATTTTTTGGAAAAGATTACGCCGAGAAGAACAACGCTGAAAACAATCAATAAGTAGATAACCGCGCTAAGCGAATGCGTCAGAAAAATTGCTGCCGAAACCAATGAATTAACCACAAAAAACGATAATGTGGTGAACTTGTCTTTTTCCAAAAACACGTAAAACGCTAAAGGAATAAGCATAAGGGTTACCACGTTTGGGTAGCCTCCCCACATCAACATCTCCACGTCAAACCGTGAAACAGCCACTAAAAACGCGATTATGAGCGCTGCGGATTCACTCCACGCTTTGCGTACCGCTAAAAAAGAAACCAAAACTATGAGTGCAGAGAAAAAGGAAACCATCAAAGCATGGGCGACATAGTCAGAAATACCTGTTAGCAAAATCAGATATGAAACAAAGATGTGATATCCAGGAAATGTGACTGATGTGCCGCCTCCCATATGAAAATAGTTCCACAAAAAATTCGTTTTACCTTCCTGTTGTGTAATCGAGTAAATAATACTGTTGTGCAGTCCAATATCCGCGCCTGGCGGAAAGCCTTCCCTCAACATTAAAATTATTCGAAGTAAAAACGCAAAAGCAAAAATTAGAAGTAATAGCACGTAAGTTCTTGAGGATTTAAACATTAACTGCCTTCCTTTGCCATCCAATGAGTGCCTTTTAGGGGGTTGATTAGCGAAGTCAAAGTTTAAATAGCTATTCAAATATAAAAACCGAGGGTATAAAAAACATCTCAAAAAGGTGTGTTTGAAAATGTCTTGGCTAAAATCTATGATGGAAAAGGAACCACCAGAACCAACGAACCCGATCGGCACAGTTGTCATCGGCAACATCGAACCCGACATGCATGACACCGCCAAAGAAGCAGTTCGCAAAGCGCTGAAACGTGCCGGCTTCAAAACAATTGACGCAGGCAAAAGTGCAGCAGTAGACGTCTTTATTCAGAAAATTAAAGAAAGCAATGCGAACCTACTGGCTCTGTCAGTGAACACTGTTCCAGCGAAAAACAATCTGCCAAAACTAGTTGAGGCGTTGAAAGCCGCAGGATTAGACAAAATTAAGATAATCATGGGCGGCGCGGCAGTCAAGAAAGAAGACGCAGATGCAATCGGCGCACTTTTCGGCAAGAACAAAGAAGAGGCACCTGAAATCGCAAAGAAAGCTCTAGGCAAATAAACTTCGCCGGATGAACTCCTATGAATCGATTCAAAACTGAACAGAAAATATACGAAATTGGGAAAGTAAAAGTTGGCGGTCAACCAGGCGAGAACCCTACTTTTCTTATAGGTTCAATTTTCTGGCTTGGCCAGAAGATGGTTCAGGACGCAAATAAAGGAATTTTTGATGTTAAAGAAGCAGAAAAAATAATCAACACAATGCACACTCAAAGCGATTTGACAGGCGTTCCCTTTGCTTTCGACATTGTTGGAACAACTGAAGAAGCTTTCGGCAAATATATTGACTTCGTTGCGACGCACAGCGATGCCCCTATGATGCTAGATGCGATGAGTCCTAAAGCGCGCATGGCAGCAGCCGACTTAGCAAAGAAAATGGGTCTTTCTGACAGATGCCTCTACAACTCAGTTTACAAAGGTGTAACTGACGTTGAATTGGCTAAACTGAAAGAAAGCGGCATCAAAATGTCCATAGTACTGGCTGATAACCCCAAAGATGGCAGTTTACAAGGCAAAATGACCGTTATCGAGGAAGCTTTAGCGCTTGCTGACAAAGGCGGGATAACTAAACCCTTAATTGACACCTCAATTCCAGCATTCGCCCCCGACATGGGTACTGCTGTGAGAGCCATACCTATCATGAAGGAGAAATATGGTCATCCAGTAGGCTTAGGCAGCGGCAACGTTGTCACAACCATGGGTTGGGTGAAAGCACACATTGCAAAAGAATTCCGCAAAGGTTGTGTAACTGCTACCAACGCTATAATGCAGACGATGGGCGCAAACTGGCTGATGATTGGCCCTGCTGAACAAGCCGAGTGGGTGTTCCCAGCAGTTGCAGTTGTTGACACCTATATTGCGTCTGCCGCCGCTGACTTAGACACTAAGCCGCTGAGCGAAGACCACCCCATATTCAAGATGTTCCTCTAAAAACTCTCCATTTTTTATTTTTTTATACTTCAACTTTAAGAACCCACGGGATTAGATTAAATTGAAACCTGCTAAATGGCTCAGTATAATTGTTCTATACACAACTGCAACGTTGCTTTGCTTCTATCTAATCCCTACAGGATCTGGGCTGTTGTTTTTGAGGTATTTTTTCGGCTTCACGTTTGTGGTGTTTGTTCCTGGTTACTGTTTTGTAAATTTATTATTCGAGGAAGGCAAG
>JBNVCD010000088.1:3149-3562 GCA_050410875.1 Bathyarchaeia archaeon
TCCGTTGCTTTAAGTTTCAGTATTGTGGGCATTTCAGCTCTGTTTATTGGGCTATCACCAATTGGCTTAGAAATTAATTCGATTGTTACCTCTTTAAGTGGAATCGTTGTTGTTTTCGCTGTTTTAGCATTTCTAAGGAAAACGCAGGTGTTTCCTCAGCTTTGCACCAAGCGCGCTGACAAAAATTCAGCTTAAGAAGCTAATGTTTAATTTATAAAAACACCGTCCAAGTTTGTGGCATACACCAAAACAGTGTAACGTAGACTAAAAACGGTACATAAATCAAACTTCAAAGATAAAAAAGGTAAAAATCCAAAACAGAGCACAGCAGATATAAGTAAGTCTAACAATTAAAAAACGCATCAAATCGAGATGAACCGTCAAATGACTGAAAAAGCAGTACTCTCACTCGT
>JBNVCD010000088.1:3572-6556 GCA_050410875.1 Bathyarchaeia archaeon
CTCACTCGTAACCTGTACAAGTTGTGGCAAACCCATACCGCCAGGCAGTGAAGCCACAAAATTTTCCTGCCCAAACTGCGGGGAAATCCAAATTAAACGATGCGGCAAATGCCGTAAATTTGGGCGCCCCTACAAATGTCCAAAATGCGGCTTCACCGGACCATAAAGAGGGAGAACCATGGGAACCGTCATAGTTACCTACAAAATCTTTCCCGAAGACATTATGGAATCTTTCGACGATTTGAAAAAGGAAATTCAAACAAAGCTTCCTAAAACCTCTGAAATTTCTGGCTATGGCGAAGAACCAGTCGCATTCGGGTTAAAAGCGCTTCTGGTTCAGGTTCGTTTTCCCGAGGAAGAGTCAGGGCTTGTTGATACTCTCGAGCAGGCTCTTTCAACTCTAAAAGGCGTCAGTCAAGTCCAAACCCTGATGGTTCGCAGAAGCAGCAGATGACGCTTAACTTTTTTCACTCTCAAACCTTTATATACTTTCAGAAACTTTCATTCACCCATCACAGTAACGGTAGGATGGTTCTAACATGAGTGAAAATCGTGAAGTCCAATTACGTGCAGGCGACGCACGACAACGAGATGTTGGGCGCGGCATCGCCCGTATAGACCAAAGAACCATGCAAAAACTTGGTATAAGTGCAGGCGACGTCATAGAAATCGTCGCGAAACGGACAACTTCCGCAATTGCATGGCCGGCGTATAGCGAAGACCAAAACCGAGATATAATACGCATAGATGGTTACACCCGTAAAAACGCTGGCGCGGCTATCAACGAATATGTTATAGTGCGCGCAGCGAAAGTTAAAACTGCGCTTACTATCACCTTAGCCCCTGTGGATATGCGGCTTAACGTTGACGAAGACTTCACCAATTTTGTTAAAAACCGCCTCATGGAACGTACGCTAGTTGAAGGCGACACCACACTAGTTATGATGCTTGGACACGCCATCCCCTTCACAGTGAGCAAAACTCGTCCCCATGGCATAGTTAAAGTTACCTCTGAAACTAGACTTACTATACTCAATGAACCCGCACCTGAAGCCAAAGGTCTCCCCAGAACAACATATGAGGATATAGGTGGACTTCACGAAGAGATCCAGCGTGTCCGCGAGATGGTTGAACTTCCACTGAGACACCCTGAACTTTTCCAGCGTTTAGGCATTGAACCTCCAAAAGGCGTCCTTCTTCATGGTCCTCCTGGATGTGGCAAGACCTTGCTAGCCCGCGCCGTGGCTAATGAGTCAGAAGCAAATTTCTATTCTATAAACGGACCTGAAATAATGAGTAAATTCTACGGAGAATCTGAAGCTCGACTCAGAGAAATTTTCCAGCAAGCTCAACAGAACGCCCCCAGCATCATATTCATCGACGAGCTTGACGCCATAGCACCTAAACGTGAAGAAGTCACAGGTGAAGTTGAACGCCGGGTTGTTGCCCAACTTCTCGCCCTTATGGATGGACTCTCAGGCAGAGGAAACGTCATAGTGATAGGTGCAACCAATCGTCCAGGGGCGTTAGATCAAGCGCTTAGGCGTCCAGGTCGCTTCGACCGTGAAATCGAAATAGCTGTGCCCGATAAAAAAGGCAGATACGAAGTTATCCAGATTCACACTCGTGGTATGCCACTGGCAGAGGATGTTGACCTCAAAAAACTAGCCGAGATGACTCACGGCTACACAGGCGCCGACCTCTCCGCTCTATGTAGAGAAACTGCCATGAAAGCTCTCAGACGTTATCTCCCACAAATAAACCTCGAAGAAGAACGTATACCTCCTGAAGTACTGGAAAAGATGGAAGTCAAAATGGACGATTTCATTAACGCCTACAAGGAAGTTACTCCCACGGCTATGCGGGAAGTGTACATAGAAGTCGCCACTGTACATTGGAGCGATATAGGCGGTCTGGAATCAGTTAAGCAACACTTACGCGAAGCAGTAGAATGGCCCATGAAGCAACCTGAAATATTCAAACGTTTAGGCATAAAACCGCCAAAAGGTATCTTACTTTATGGTCCTCCGGGCTGTGGTAAAACTCTGCTAGCGCGTGCAGTGGCAACAGAAAGCGACGCCAACTTCATCTCAATTAAAGGCCCCGAAGTTTTCAGCAAATGGGTTGGCGAATCCGAAAAAGCAATACGAGAAGTCTTCCGCAAAGCCCGAATGGCTGCCCCCGCAGTTATTTTCTTTGACGAGTTGGATTCTTTGACGCCCCAAAGAGGCTCTGCTACCGGCGATAGTGGCGTATCCGAACGGGTTATCAGTCAACTGCTAACGGAAATGGATGGAATCCTGTCTTTACAGGTCATAGCCGCTACAAATCGTCCCAACCTAATCGACCCTGCCATACTGAGACCTGGCCGATTTGACAGGCTCATTTATGTGCCTGAACCCGACGAGCAAAGTAGACTGCAGATATTAAAGCTGTACACTTCAAATATGCCTCTGTCTAAAGATGTGGATCTGAACCAGATTGTGTTGGCTACCAAGTATTACTCAGGTGCTGACTTAGAAAATCTGTGTCGAGAAGCAGCTATGCATGCCTTGCGCCGCGACATAAAAGCAACAGAAGTTTCTATGAAAGACTTCCAAGATGCACTAAAAGAAGTTGGGCCTTCAGTTACTCCTGACATGGAAAAGTGGTACAAGAGTTTCATGCAGCAGGTCCGACAGGTTCAAAAACCAGCAACGCCAGTAGCTTAAACGGAGCAAAACTACAGTGCCATTACCTACAAAAACTTGGAAAACCCGCCCTACACATTTTGTCTTACTTGAGATACTGTCAAAGAAAGGCGACATGAACGAAACCGACTTGTTCAACGCTCTGCAGGGCGAATTTGAAGACCTCGGCTACAAAGACTTCAATCAACTATTACTAAACTTGGAAGTGGCCGGCAAAATCCGCACAACCTCGTTGGCGCGCGGTAAAAAACGTGTAGGGCTCGTTCAGTAGCCTCTTTCCATGCAAGGATGATG
>JBNVCD010000089.1:0-991 GCA_050410875.1 Bathyarchaeia archaeon
CGGATTATAGTGAAGTATAGAATTGCTAAGCTTATGATTGCTGTGGCTAAAAATGACACGGTGTAACCCAATACTGCGCCTAATGTGCTATATCCTAAGAAAACAAGAACAGGAGATGCAACACTTTTGACGATGGCTTGGAAAATTGTTGTTAGGCTATTTAGTTCCATCTTTTCGAAGCCTATAAAACTTGACTGAGAAGCTGTTATGAGGGCCCCTGCAAGTATCGTAATTGAGGCTATCGCTATAAGTGGCGATGAATCTGGCTTCTGAAAAACTGTTGAGGCGATGAAACTTGAAAGAGAAAGTAGAATTACTGATAAAATAACTCCTGTTGCAATCTCGAAAATTATGCCTGCTGTGACTATCTCGTATGTGTGTTCTTCCTTGTTTTCGGCTCTTAGGCTGGCTGCGTATTTTATTATTGCTGCGCTGACTCCCCAGTCTGTGAAGAGAATTGCCATGTACGAGGGAATTAAAGCTATAGCGTATAATCCATACTCTTCTTGTGTCATTAGTATGCCTAGGGTTATTGAGCCGATAGCCATTATTATCGTTGATGCGGCCACGCCTATGAACAGCTGGAAACTTCCAGTTGCGGATTTTTTACCGATTTCTAGGGCTTTTTGCATGGCTTTTCCATCTTTTGGATTTGGGTTTTTGTTTTCGCTACAGGTGAAAGGTTTATGTTGTGCCTTTGTTTGTTGAAATGTCGGTGACGGCTGTTTGAGGGTTTTGGTTACTGGTGGAGCTGGGTTTATTGGCAGTCATACCGTGGACAGGCTTTTGGCTGAAGGCTTTAAGGTTGTTGTTTTAGATAATTTGCGCAGTGGAAGCTTGGAAAATGTTAATCAGCACGCTGGCAGTAGGGATTTCAAGTTTGTTCGTGGAGATATTAGGGATGCTCGTCTTGTAAGGGATTTAGTTAGCGTTGTGGATTATGTTGTGCATTTAGAAGCTTTAACCAGCGTCCCAGAATCTGTAAGGGATC
>JBNVCD010000089.1:1001-6535 GCA_050410875.1 Bathyarchaeia archaeon
CATGCGCTGTTTACGGAAATGCAGAAAAACTACCCATTAGGGAGGACCATCCAGCCAAGCCGGAGTCACCTTATGGAGCGTCAAAGCTGAAAGCTGAAAATCTCTTGCAGAAGTATCATGAGGATTTCGGCTTAGAAACTGTTTGTTTAAGGTATTTTAATGTTTATGGTCCACGACAAGCCTTTAGCGGTTATAGCGGGGTTATAACACAGTTTTTGGATCGTATAAATAAAAGTCTCCCTTTAACGATTTTTGGCGATGGTGAGCAGACGAGGGATTTTGTTTACGTTCAAGACGTTGTTGAAGCCAATCTGCTTGCCTTAAAATGTGCAAGAGCTTTTGGGGAAGTGTTCAACATTGGAACAGGCGTGGCTACATCGATAAATCAGCTGGCCAATGCGTTATTGGAAATTACGGATAAAAATTTGAAAATTGTGCACAGTGAAGCTAGAAAGGGTGACATAAGGCACAGTGTTGCAGATATTACTAAAGCTAAAGAAAAACTTGGTTATTTTCCAAAAGTGTTGTTGAAGGATGGACTGAGGAATCTTTTGGGAAAAGAATTCATTAGCGAATAAAAACCAAAGCCAGCTGTAAACGGAATTGTTTAGAATTCAAAACTAAATTGTAGAAATAGGTTTGATTCGGAAAGAGTTTGCAACATTGTGAATTCCTAAAATTGAGAAGTAGCATTTTCACACAGTGGACTAACCGAAGAACTTCGTATGGACTTCCGTGTGGAACTCATCCGCGGAGTTGCTGATGAAGTTGCCATGGAGTTGCTGTGGAAGTCGATGAGGAAGTTGCCGGAGAAACTGATATATCCATTACATGGAAGTCTACTTGATGAAAAACTCGACAAGCAAACTCTATGAGCAACTTGGTGAGCTTAGCCGGTGAACACGCTTGCTGATATTTCATTAAGTTTCTGGAATTTTAAGCAAAATAGCTTAGAAGAGCTTTACAATAGGCTTCTGAAAGCTTACTTGTCAAAAAGTTACTCTAGAGTAACTGAATTTTGGTGAAATTTTGGCAGTTCAGTTTGAGCTTCTTTGACTATATCCTTATAAAGCTGGGATAATAGTTTGTGAGGATTTCTTTGATGAAAAGTCGAGCGGCGAGTAATTCAATTACGTCACTGATTAGAATTCTTGTGCTTTTGAAGGCGAGTTTTCCATAGCGGACTTTGTCTCAATAACTATGACTTGCTAACATCAACTCTCATAGAAATCACATGTGATGAGAAAATTGATGAGATTTGCTGTGAAACTCACGAGTGAGATGGTGAGTGAGTTGGAATGTTGATGTAATATCTATTATATAGAAGTTCTAGAGTGAGAAATTAGTGAACTTAGCCAGTGAATTCACCGCATGAGATATTTAATGAGATATTCCGTGAGATTTTGGTGAATTTCATCAAATTATCTTTGGTGACCTTTACAATAGGCTTTTGAAGGTTGCTTATTGAGAAAGTTATTCTCAAGTGACTAAAAGTGTGGTGAAATTATAATTCAAATTTAGCGTGTTTGGTTCTTGTATGCTTTTTCGCTTGTTTCTAAATCTTTAAGTGCTTGTTGCGGCAAATAAAAAAGGCTATTAATAGAATTGAAAAGTAGAGGTTACTTGTTTTTTGGTTTTCTGCGCTTGGGTAGATTGAAGATCGCTGGTATTGTTGCCAACAAGGTTATTGGGCTTAGGTAAGTAAAGTTTATTCCTTGCTGATTTTGAGTATTGTTTGTGTTTCCTGCTTGGAGTGAATTACCGGAGCTGCCTGCGTACTGTTCTTCTGGTCCTATTGTGTAGAATGCTGAGGGGTTGAGTTGGTTGTTGTATTCGGTGATTAGCCAGGCTACGCTACGGGCTATGTTTGACACTCTGACTTCGTCGATGAAGCCGTAGAACTTGCGCACATGGTCGGAACGGTCGCCGATGTACATGTTCTGAGAAGGCCAGATGGGGTTTGAAGCGGATGCTGAAGTTGGTGAACCGTCATTAATGTACAGTCGGGCAGTTGTCCCGTCAAAGGTTGCCACAACATAGTACCACCTGTTAAGGGTTATGGATTTTGCAACTATAATGCCGTTGACATATAATTCGATCTTGTTATTGCCATAGACTTGTAGAAATGCGCCTTGGTAGCTCCACCATTCAGAAATTATGTAGCGTGCGCCGGATCTGGGATATATCCAGGCGCTAAAGGTGAATTGCGTTTCGGTGGTGCACACTCTTGGCAACTGGATGTAGCCGCCGTTAAATTCTACGCAGCTTCCTATGTATCCTTTTGCGCCTTGGACTAAACTGCCATATGGAGTGCCATTGTTGCCGTTTATTGTGGAATCGTAGTGTATGCCCATGTTCTCGTTTAAGTGCATTACGAGTTTGTAGTTTGCATCCCATACTTCGGTTGGGTTCTGTTGGTTTTCACAGTTTGGATTGCCATAGTACATATAAAGGACGGTGTCCGTTGTTGGTGATAGGTATGGCACTTTAACCCAGGCGATTAGGTGTCCTGTTGCACTGTCGTAAAGCTCTATTTGGTGGTCTAGCTTCATGCTGTTTGAATCTGTGAAAACGAAGTCGTCGCCGTATGACTGCGCTTTTCCAGCAAGACTGCTGTCAACTATTTCGATTAGTACTGGAAAGTCTGTTAGTTCCCCACTTACTTTTGTATGGTCTATTGTTATTGTTCTGCGATATTTCCAAGCGGGGTTCCACCAGTTTGTTTGCGTCCACACAAAAACTGCGGTGACGACTTTGTTTCCCGTCATAGTGATACTCTCTGGATTAGTGCTGCCTGAAAGATCGTCTGTCCAGTGAGAAAACACGTAGCCTGGTTCTGGAATTGCTGTCAGCTGGACTACTGTTCCATAAGTGTATGTTGTCTGATTAGGTGTTTTAGTTACTGAGCCGCCGCCTTCGGGATTCACATTTACTGTTAGGGTGTATCGGTCTTCTGTGAAGGTGGCGTTGACTACCTTGTTACTGGTCATTGTGATATTTGCTGGGTTGTTGCTGCCAGATAGGTCGCCGCTCCAACCGCTGAAACTCCAGCCTGTTGCAGGTATGGCTGTTAAAGTTACAACGATGCCTTCTGTATATGTTGGCTGATTAGGATTCTTTATGACCACGCCGCTGCCGTCGACATTGACTGTTAAAGTGTATTGCGGTTGTGTGAATGTCGCTGTGACGACTTTGCTGCTGTCCATGATTATTGTGGCTAGGTTATCGCTACCGGTGAGATCTCCGCTCCAGCCGCTGAAATACCAGCCTTGAGCTGGCGTAGCAGTTAATGTTACAATGGTGCCAGGTGTGTAACTTGTTTGGTTGGGGTTCTTTGATACTGAGCCGCCGCCAATAACGTTAACAGTTAGTGTGTAGCTTTGAGTGAAAATGGCAGTGACCGTTTTGTCGCTGTCCATTTTAATTGTTGTTGGGTTTGCATTGCCAGATGCGTCGCCACTCCATCTGTCAAAATACCATCCTGAAGCTGGATTAGCCTTGAGAGAAACGAGTGCGCCGGGAGTGTATGTTGATTCTCCGGGAGTCTTTGTCACTGAGCCGCTTCCAACAGTGTTTACTGTGAGCTTGTACCGGTCTATTGCGGGTGAAAACACGTTGTCTACGTAGAACGCGCCTGCGCCGTCGTTCCATTGGGCGAAACTTATGTGGGTTACACTGGAAAGTTTTGTGCATGCGTCAACCGTGGCAATATATTTGCCGTCAAGGTATACGTCGTATTTTCCGGCAGGAACATTCACGACCACTTTTATTGTGTGCCATTGATCTAGGTTTACTGTAGCGATAGTATAGAAAATGTTGAATGTATCCATCCAAACTAGCTGCGCGGTGCCACTGGTTGCTCCACCATCCTTCCAGAAGGCCAGGAAGACAAAACGTTCAGCATCATTCCTGTTAGGACCGCCGCTTCCATCTAAGTCAGATCCAATCATCATTATGCCTGCTCGATCTGGATAACTGCCTAAATTAAGAATTGAGTCTACGTAGATGTCCCATTGAACACTGAATACGCCTGTCTGAGCAGAGCTGAATTCTTGAGTGAGATACGCGTTGTAACTTGAACTTGCTGTGAATCCAGCCTTCTTGCCGGTGTTACCACCCACGTCAGTTTGGTCTAGGAATAGAAGAGTCGGACGCTGTGCGCGGCTTTCATACCAGTCTTGGCCAGCGCCATTAGCTCTCAAATCATCACTGTTAACACTGTCATTGAACTCGGAATCTCGAAGTAGCGGCATTAAAGTTGTGAACGTGAAGGTTGTGGTGGTTGAGTGTGTGCCGTCGGTTACGTTTACTTCCCATGTGTAGGTTGTTGAGGGCTGAAGATTGCTCACTGGCACTGAGTATCTTCCGTTTCCGACACCGGAGGCGCTTCCGCCGCCGATGTATGGCGTTGTTGAGATTTCATAACTCATCAAATCGTTCTGGTAGTCTTTTAGTGTGAAGCTTAGTTCGACGAGTGTTAATGGAACATTTGTGGCTCCTGCGGCGGGGTTTGGATCCGACACTAGTGGTGCAGACGGCAAGGTTTCTTCTGGTCCTATAGTGTAGAATGCTGCTGGGTTAAACTGATTGTTGTAGCATGTTAGTATGTAGCCTGCTGAGCGGGCAACGTTAGAAATGCGGATCTCATCCAGTGAACCCTTCAAGTAGCGGGCGTTATTGAAGGTTGACCTTGCAATATGAAGTGGTACACCTACATTATTATAAATTGAAGAGATTGTGCTTGTTCCAACTGTTGAAACTTGTACGCCGTTGATATAGAATTTGGGAACCGTGTTGGCTTCCCAAACTATAGTAACATAATACCATACGCCGGCTGTTGAGACAAAGCTAGCGTACCATTCACGAAAGTTTGTTCCATCATCGGAAGCGTAAAAGTTAAGCGGACGGGTTGGGCGATCAACAGGATTGTAATCTACGTACCATGCTCGTTGGTTTGTCCCCGTGTTGTACTTGCACAGTATTGTTTGTCTTCTACTCGTGTCTTCAAGCTTCATCCAGAAGCTCACGGTTAAGCCTTGAGTAAAGCCTGAAAGCATGCCAGTGTGAGCAAATTCGATATAATCGTTTACGCCGTCGAATTTGTAGGCGCCGTCAATTACGCCTGCTGCGCCTTGGGTTACGTCACCGTAAAGCAAGCCTATGTGGCTGTAGGATGACGAGTCAACGCACACTGAAGTGCCTTCGGGCAGGAAGGTTGCAGTGACAACTTTGTTGCTTGTCATTTTTATTACGGTTGGATTTGCAGTTCCAGATAAGTCACCGCTCCAAGTCACGAACTTGTATCCTGAACTTGGAGTTGCCGTTAAAGTAACTTCGTCGCCGTAGTTGTAGGTTGGCAAGTCTGGACTTTTTGTTACGCTGCCGCTGCCAACTATGATTATGCTCAGAGTGTAAGTTTGTTCTGTGAACGTAGCTGTGATTTCTTTGTCACCGTCCATTGTTATTGTCACAGGATTTGTGGTTCCCACATAATCGCCAGTCCATCCAGCGAAACTGTAACCTGCGCTGGGTAC
>JBNVCD010000008.1:0-7436 GCA_050410875.1 Bathyarchaeia archaeon
GTCGCCGCTGTCCTAGAAAAAGACCAAGAGGTAAGCATCATAGACTGCCCCACAGAAGGGTGGCGTAACCTCCAAGAAGTCGACGGCGTCAAATACCGCCTTGGCTTATCAAGTCAACAGATATCTGATCGCATACGCAAATGGAAACCCGACCTAACAGTGATCACTGTCCCTTTCAGCGGCTGGTGGCAAACCGCTTTCGAAACCGCCACCGCCGTCAAAACCGTTGACTCAGAAATAAAAACGGCTCTTATCGGTTTACATCCTTCAGCTAAACCTCATGAAAGCCTTGCACACCCATGCATAGACTTTGTAGTGATCGGCGAACCTGAGTTAACCGTGCAGGAGCTATCCAAAACCCTAGATGCAGGCAAACTCGACGAGCTTAAAAAAGTTAAAGGTTTAGGTTTCAAGAAAGATGGCGAAGACGTAATTACTCCACCCCGACCTTTTATCGAAGACTTAGATTCACTGCCGTTTCCCGCGCGGCACCTGTTACCTATGAAGGAGCTTTTCGCAGCTGTCAAACAAAACCCTATCCGCGGTGAAATTCGTAAACCCTGCGCCCGTGTTCTCACAAGTCGCGGTTGCCCCAACAACTGTATCTTCTGTAGTAACCACATAGTCATGGGCAAAAAATGGCGTGGGCGAACCCCAAAGAACGTTGTTGACGAACTTCAGCAGATAGTGGAAACCTATGGCGTACAGCAAGTGGATTTTGAAGACGACAATTTAACCTTCAACAAGAAACGTGTGGAAGCCATCTGCGACGAAATCGTTAACCGCGGCTTAGACATCGAGTGGTACACTCCAAACGGCGTTAGGGCAGACGGCTTAGACGCCACGTTGCTTACTAAAATGCGCAAGTCAGGCTGCCAACGCATCATGGTTGCCCCCGAGTCAGGGGTGCAGCGAGTAGTCAACGACATTATTAAGAAGAATCAAGACCTCAAAAAAGTTGAGGATGCAGTTATAAACGCTCATAAAGTCGGCATCAAAGTCAGCTGTTTCTTCATAATAGGCTTTATAGGCGAAACCAAAGCCGACATACAAGCCACGATAAACTACGCCTACAAACTGCGCCAGCTAGGAGCTGACCGCTTCTACTTCAGCTACGCCACACCACTGGTGGGCACAGAACTTTTCAGACAAGCCAAAGAAGGCGGTTATCTGCGCCCTGAATTCAGCGACGAAGCCCTCTCGTGGGCGCAACCCCTCATTGAAACCCCCGAATTCACGGCAGATGACTTGAGGGAACTTTGCGCCAAAGCCATGCTGGTGAACCCGACAGTCAACCGCGACCGCCTCATGCGTGCGCTGCGAAACCCAAAAAAAGCATTTACAGTTTTGATTGGTAGAGCACGCATGATTCAGCAGCAGAACCGCTCAAAAAGCAAGTAGTTTTGGCAATGCCTTCCAGTGACTCAGCAAAGTCACTTTAAGCCAATTTAAACCAATTTTTCTGCCAAAATTTCTGGGCGCTTACCGAATTTATTGGCAAGTTATATATACAAAATCCAAACATAGAGCTCACTGCATTTTTAATAAAAACAAACGGAGAGAAAAAAGAGAATGAACCCCTCAAAAAACAGTATTGTAAAAACTTTATGTCTACTGCTGATTCTGACGTTGTCCGCGTTGTTGACCTGTTTGCCATCTTCTACCGCTGCAGAAGTTGAGCCAAGAGCCTTTCTTTCGGTAAACCCAAACCCCGTAGGCGTTAATCAGCAAGTTGACGTAACCATAACCATCCAGCCAATTCCCCCTACAGCCACAGATAAATTCCACGGCATGACCGTCACCATAACGACCCCTGACGGTCGAACAGAAACAAAAGGACCCTACACTTCTTCACCGATTGGTTCCCAGTACTTCTCATATATCCCAACAATGGTCGGCACATACAAGTTCCAATTCAGCTATCCTGGAGAAACATTTGCCTTCGGCGGAGGCACCACCTATAAAGCAGCTGAAAGCCCCGTCACAGAACTTGTAGTGCAGCAAAACCCAATTCTACCTTACCCAGAAGCGCCCATCCCCACTGACTACTGGACGCGCCCAATAAACGCGCAGCACAGAAACTGGTACTCCATTGGAGGCAACTGGCTGATGCGCGCCTACAACAGCACCTATGGCACCTTCGGAGAAGTGGTAGGCTACAATCCCTACAGCCAAGCCGCTAGGTCCCCACACGTTATGTGGACAAAAGAACTCACCTTTGGAGGCTTAATCGGAGGCGACTATGGAGGCTACAGCTACTACGGCGGTCAATCATACGAACCTAAACTGTCCCCGCCAATAATAATGAACGGCAGACTCTACTACAAAATATACCAGTCGGGCTTCAGCGGTTCACCTGGAAGCATCGGCACTGGCTTTGTATGTGTTGACTTGCGAACTGGCAAAGAGCTTTTCAGAAACACGCAAGGCATAATTTCGCACGGTCAAATCTACAATTTCATTTCACCAAACCAGATGGGCGGCATTGCATACTTATGGGACATCTTCCCTCTTGTGATTTCTGGTGCAGTTCCAACAGTAGTTCCTGGACAATACAAAGTCTATGACGCCTTCACAGGAGACCTTCTGATGACCTTTGCTAACGCGTTAGGCGGAGATGTAGTCTACGGCGAAGACGGCACAATATTCGTTTACACACTCAATGCAGGGCAAGGTTGGTTTTCTATGTGGAACTCAACTAAAGCTTTCGAAGCAAACGGATTCATGCAAGCACAGGCTAGCGGTTTGATTCAATTTAGGCCAAGGTCAGGAACCTACAATTGGAGCAGTGGCATACAGTGGAACGTAACTGTGCCCAAACGTAGCATAACTACGCCTGGCTACGGACTCAACTATGCTTCTCAAGGCAGAAGAATATCCGGCGATGTGCTGCTAGCTTTTGCTGGAGGCGTTACCGAGGCAAGACTACACGTTGCCTACAGTTTGAAAACAGGTGAGGAGCTTTGGGCGTTCGACAGAGAAGGACCTTACCCACAATTCTACGCTATGGGCGAAGGCGTCTACGCTCAATTTGACCCAGTACACATGACATACATCGGCTACAACCTACGTACAGGCGAGAAACTGTGGGTCAGCGACCCCTTAGATTACCCGTGGGGACAGTACCCAGCAAACAGCATCGGCGGAGTTATCGCAGAAGGCAAAATGTTCGTAACAGACATGGGTGGAAACATATACGCATATGACATAACCAACGGAAGACAACTGTGGAAATTCAACAGCGGCAACTCTGGGTTAGAGACACCCTACGGTAGCTGGCCAATGGGTGCAGGACCTATAGTTGCAGACGGTGTGGTCTACTGCGGAATAGGCGAGCATTCGCCGACTAATCCTCTGTACCGAGGCGGAAACTTGTTTGCTTTAGATGCCAACACAGGCAGCGAACTGTGGCGTATGAACGGCTGGATTTCTATAGACGCAATAGCTGACGGCTACCTCGTTGGGTACAACCTTTACGACAATCGCATCTACTGCATCGGCAAAGGTCCAAGCGCCACTGAAGTTTCAGTATCTCCAAAAATTGCCCCTGAATGCTCTGAAGTGCTCATAGAAGGAAAAGTCACTGACCAATCTGCAGGTCAACCAGACACCCCCGCGATATCCGACGAGGACATGGGCGCCTACATGGCTTTCCTGTATCAACAGCAAACTTGCCCAGCACAGCTCCGCGGTGTCCCTGTGAAACTCTCTGCCATACGCAGCTCCGACGGAGCTAAATTTGAAATCGGCACCATCACAAGTGATGGCTACGGCTGCTTCGAACAAAAATGGACTCCCCCAACCGAAGGAACATACAAAATCATTGCTACGTTTGCAGGCTCCAACTCGTACGGAAGCTCTTCAGCTGAAACAGCGTTAGGTGTGTCCGCGGTAACAACCGCAGTCCAAGAACCCGAAACAGCACAGATTTCAACAACAGACATTGCCATAATTGTTGCAGTTGCCATTGCAATCCTAATAGGATTAGTCAACCTGCTTGCTATAAGAAGTAAGCAACGACCCTAAACTCCTCTTTTTCTTTTTTTGTTTTCCATGACATCCGCGTTTTTTGAGGACAAAGCAGCAGATGGCAAAATTTTAAATATCATCCTGTGCCACAAGTACTGCAGAGGAGAGAAAAAAATGAGAAATTCAAATAAATTAGCTTTAGCTGTGATTGCTTTTGCAGCCATATTGACCCTCAGTCCCTTTCTGACGTTGCAAACTGCGACGGCGCACACTCCGCCATGGACAATCCCTACATACGCATACCTTGTTCTCACACCTAACCCCGTAGGCGTAAATCAACAGATATTCGCTGTAATGTGGCTTCACGGTGCTCCGCCGACTGCAGCTGGAAACGCCGGTGACCGCTGGCATGACTTCACACTTGAAATCACCAAACCTGATGGCACAACCGAAACTTTAGGTCCCTTCGTATCTGACCCCACAGGTTCAACATACGCCTTGTACACACCAGATCAAGTAGGAACCTACACGTTTGTCTTCAAATACTCCGGTCAAGTGCTAACGTTGGTTAACCCACAAAACGGCATCGCAGTCAGCAAGACCGACCCGACACTGGCGCGCTTTGGAGGCGCAGCGTTTGAAAACGACACCTTCTTGCCCAGTTCAGCAACAAAAACTTTGGTTGTTCAGCAGCAACCCGTAGAAAAGATCCCTGACTACCCGTTGCCATCATCCTATTGGACACGCCCCATTGAAGGACAAAACGAACAATGGGCCTCTGTAACCTCACACTGGCTAAGTGGTGCTTACCTAGGCTGGGTAACCAATTATCAACAAAACTTATGGCAAAAAGACGGTGTCGCACCTAACACGCCACACATTATGTGGACGCGACCCATCGAATTCGGAGGAATCGTCGGAGGCACAACAGACATCTTTGGCACAGGCTTCTACTCAGGCGGCTCATATGAAGGCAGATTCACCAACGCCATGATCATCGCTGGTAGACTCTACTATCAAGAACCCCTTGGGCACTCGAACAACGGCGGAGGCTACACGTGTGTTGACCTACGCACAGGCGCAGTGATCTGGCATAGAGACGACATAGGCGTTGTAGCAACAGCAGGGCTCGTAGGCACAAACACAACCACTTCCACAGTTCAAACAGCAGGTCCAACCTTTGCTCAACTCTACCAATACGAGTCACCTAACCAGCACGGTGTCGTCGGCGCAATCCTCTGGCAAACCTCGACTGTTGGAGGAGTCACAACATGGCAAGGCATAGACGCATTCACGGGCAAATGGGCATACAACTTAACCAATGTCCCAGCAGGCTTTGAAGTATACACCAAGAAAGGCGAAATCGTCCGCTACGTCTTGAGCTACAACACCACTACGAAAAAAGGCACTTTGGGCTTATGGAACAACACTTGTGAACAGCAAGGACTCCACGCCGCAAAAGGCACCGTGAGTGAAGCGTGGCAGTGGCGACCTAACGGCAAAGTCATAGACATGCGTAATGCCTACTCATGGAAAGTTAACATCGACTACGACTTGACAGGCGACGCAGCGCCAACCATAGTCTCAGTTATCCCCGGCGACATAATCATCGGCACAAGCAGCGCCTTGGCATGGCTAGGCGGAGTAATAATTAAGACGCCAGACCCCATCGTTGTGTGGGCAATCAGTGACAGAGACGACGGCACAAGAGGACAACTATTGTGGCTCAAAAAATACCCTGCACCAGAAAACTTCATAACACCCTACTGGGGACCCGTAGACCCCGTTAGCCGCGTGTGGACACTCAACTACATCGAAACCTTCGAGTGGGTAGGTTACAGCGTTGACACAGGAGAACAACTCTGGGGTCCAGTAAAAGGAGCACAAAACGACTTTAGCTACTACGGCAGCGGTAAAGGAGGAGGCCAAGTAGGCTTTGTTGCATACGGCAACCTCTACACCCAAGGCTTCGGCGGAGAAATAGTCTGCTTCTCAATGTCCACAGGGCAAGTGCTGTGGAGATACGCTAACACAAACAGCGGCATCGAAACCGTGTGGGGCAACTACCCAATATTCATAGCTGCAATCGCAGACGGCAAAGTCTACGCATTCAACAACGAGCACTCACCAAACTACCCATTGTACAAGGGCGAAAAAATCTACTGCATCGACGCCTTCACTGGTCAAGAACTCTGGACTATGTCTGGATGGGCTGGACAAACAGGTGGCCCCGGCACATCAACAGGCATTCTAGCTGAAGGCTTCTTCGTATACTACAACTACTACGACAACCAAATCTACTGCATCGGTAAAGGCCCAAGCAAAACCACAGTTGACGCCCCAACCGTTGCAGTACCCGAGTGCCAACCTATAACCATCAGAGGCACAGTCACCGACATCTCTGCAGGCGCCAAACAACTCGTAGACTCAGGCAAATTCAACATTGTCCCAGCAGTAGCCGACGAAAGCATGAGCGCCTTCATGGAGTTCCTCTACATGCAAAAACCATGCCCCGCCAACGCTAAAGGAGTACCCGTAAAGCTGACAGCCATCGATGAAAACGGCAACACCATCAACATCGGCACCGCAACAAGCGACGCCAGCGGCCTCTACGCAATGACTTGGACTCCACCATCAGCAGGCATGTACAAGATCGTCGCAACATTCGAAGGCTCAGGCTCATACTGGCCATCATCAGCAGAAACCGCAATCAGCGTCTCACCAGCCCCAGAAGCAACGCCAACACCGACAACTGAAGCTCCAGTGTCCGCAACAACAGGCATGGTAATAGTAGCTGTGGTCGTCTTAGCCCTAATCATAGGGTTAGTCAACCTGTTGCTTCTTCTCAAAAAGAAGCAATAACCCCCTTCCCTTTTTCTTTTCTAAAGCCTTTGAATTTTCCCACAAGTTGCTTTTTAATAAAACTTTAACCAAACTGTAACTCAGAAAAATTGGGCACATAAAATTAAAAAATGTCGCCGCTAAAACATTAACTACTTTGTTATAAGCTGGTTTCTCTTTAGGTTTCGGGTAACCGCTCCTTTTTGAGACCTGTAGTAAGTGGTACTGATTACAAACGCTTAAAAAATCTTTGAAAAAACTCTGATTCACCATCAAAAGGAGAGACAAAAAATTGAGAAATAAACTATCTACCCCTATTGCTCTGATTCTGCTTGCAGCTATGGCGACTTCGGCAATATTTATGTCTGCAGTGACTGCGCATACTCCGCCGCAGAACATTCCCACCTTTGCCTACTTGACTGCCGCACCTAACCCTGTAGGTGTCGGTCAAGAAGTAATCATCTACATGTGGCTAGATAAGGCTCCGCCCACTGCTTCTGGCGCCTACGGTGACCGCTGGAAAAACTTCACTTTAACCATAACCAAACCTGACGGCACAACAGAAACTCAGAAATTCACTTCCGACCCTGTAGGTTTTGCATGGTTCATGTATACACCCACTGAAG
>JBNVCD010000008.1:7446-10130 GCA_050410875.1 Bathyarchaeia archaeon
CCCAGGCCAAACTCTGGAAGGCGAAAACCTTGACCCCTTCAGCTTCTTTGGCGGAACAGAGTACATAGGCGACTACTACATGCCCAGCAGCAGCTCCGCGTCCTTCACTGTGCAACAGCAACAAGTGTTGCCCTACCCCGCAGCTGAACTTCCCTCAGGCTACTGGGATCGACCCGTTAACCCAGAAAACCGCGAGTGGCACTCGTTCACCGGCAACTGGCTTGCAACCCCCATGAACCACGTTGCTGCCTACACTAAGGGTCCAGAAACAGCGCACATCCTCTGGACTAAACCCTTAACGTTTGGCGGTCTCGTCGGCGGCGAATTCGGCGATGCCTCATATCACGACGGCGACGCTTACGAAGGTAAATGGTTCCCGCCAGTGATAATTAATGGCGTGCTATTCTACGATAAGTACCCCTCAAACTTCAACATACCCGGCTACTATGCGGTTGACTTGCGAACAGGCGAAGAAATGTACTACAACAATGACACCCGCATAAACTTTGGTCAAATATACTACTACAACACGCCCAACCAGCACGGCGCGTTTGCTTACCTGTGGACTGTTATAGGCGGCGGCTTCTTTGGGCCACCGACAACCACCTGGGTTTGCTACGATGCCTTCTCAGGCGACAAATGGTACACAATAACAGACGCGCCCCCCGCGCCTTTCTCTTTCGTTTCAACGCCACAAATAACCTACGGCGCCGACGGCAGCATACTGATTCCTCAACTTGACGCGGTGAACCACCGCTTAGCACTTTGGAATTCCTCAGCCATACCTGCATTATTAGGCGGCGCCACAGGCTCCAATTACTGGACATGGCGACCCTACAACAAAGTGGTCGATGGCAAAACAGGCTACTCATGGAACGTTTCCATACCCGCAGACGTGACAGGCAGCATAAGCTTCGTCTTCCCCGACAAAGTGATTGTTTCCTCTGGCTTAGGCATGGGCGGCACAGGCTTTACCTTCGTTGAAACCCTCAACTACACCATATGGGCTTTAAGCATAAAACCAGGCGAACAAGGCAAACTACTGTGGAAACAAACCTACAATCTGCCTCCAGGAGCAACCGAAGGCGTAACCTTAAACATGGGACCTGCCAGCGAAGAAGACGGCGTATTCACAATACGCTCTTCACAGACAATGCAGTGGTGGGGCTTTAGCCTCAACGACGGACGCTACCTGTGGGGACCAACTGAACCCCAAGTTGCATGGGACAGCCTCGTCGGCACGCAAGGCTACATTGCCTACGGCAAACTCTACACCGGCGGCTACGGCGGCATACTCTACTGCTACGACGTGCAGACAGGTAACCGACTTTGGACTTACAGGCTAGCTGACCCCTACTACCTCGAAGCCAAATGGGGCGGAAACTACAACATCGACAATATGCTCTTTGCAGACGGCAAAGTTTACCTGTTTTCAGGTGAACACTCACCCGACGACCCCAAAGAACGTGGCTCCCTACTACGTTGCGTTGATGCGCAAACTGGACAGGAACTGTGGACTTTTCCGTTCTATGACCCAAGCTGGGCAACAAACCCCGCTATCGCAGACGGCATACTAGTACACTTTAATGCTTACGACAACCGCATCTACGCTTTCGGCAAGGGTCAATCTGCTACAACAGTTTCAGCACCGCAAACAGTAGTGCCCCAAGGCACAACCATCATGATAACAGGCACAGTCACTGACCAATCGGCAGGCGCCAAAGGTACGCCCGCAATCGCTGACGAAGACATGAGCGACTGGATGAAATACCTCTACCTCCAGCAGCCATGCCCAACAGACGCGCAGGGCGTCCCTGTAAAACTTAGCGCAGTAGACCAAAACGGCAACACTATTAACATTGGCACCGCAACAAGTGACATATATGGCAACTACGCCATCACGTGGACGCCGCCTTCAAGCGGGCAATTCAAAATCGTCGCATCCTTTGAAGGCACAAAATCTTACTGGCCATCATTTGCATCCACAACCGTGGGAGTCGCTGAATCCGCTGCGCCAGAAGAACCAGCAACAACCGTCAGTATGGTCGACGTAGCCATAATTTTAGCAGTGGTCATTGCCATTCTGATAGGCTTACTCAACTTGGTCTTCATCAAGCAAATAAAGAAGTAACTGCCACTTTTCTCTCCTCTCTTCTTTTTTTGTTGCACCCGCTTAGAATAAAAAAGGCAAATGCACAAAAAGTTATTTTGAAATTAAAAGTTTAAATGCCTGCTTAAGAACCTTAACTGGTCCGTCACGTCTGGTTTTCCACAGAACCCGCTTAGGCGACCTTGTGAATTCTTTGTGGAAGCGACGTTGAATTTCAACGAGTTTTTTGAAGTCAAACTCTTCTGTTCTGGCGGCAAGCAAGAAGTCGTCTAGCTTGTCGTAGTTACCACTTTGCAGAATTTCCTCGTAGAGGCTACTGTCAGGGTACGCGATGAAAATATTAAACTGGCACAAATCAGGGTTAAGCTTCTTGGCAAATTTAAGTGTGGCTTCCATGTCCTGTATAGTTTCGCCGGGCACGCCTAAGATGAAGCTACAAGCGATTTGTATGCCTTCTTGACGGCAGAGCTTGAACGCTTGCTCAGTCTGCTCCAAAGTGATGTGCTTGTTGATTTTCTGTAAAATACGCGGGGAACCTGACTCTACACCAAACCAGATGGTTCTACAACCTGCT
>JBNVCD010000008.1:10140-14132 GCA_050410875.1 Bathyarchaeia archaeon
TCCCGCATCTTCATTAGGAGTTCACGTTGTATCATGTCTGCGCGTGTGTCGCATATCCACTGGATATCCAGCTTCTCTTGTTTCATCAGCTCACAAAGTTCCAGCGTTTCCTTTTTCCGGATAGTAAAGTTGTCGTTTATGAAGTAGATGCCTCTAGAACCGTAGTTATCTTTCAAATATTTGATTTCGGCTATAACCCGTTTTGGGCTAAAGAAGCGGCAGACAGGCCCCCACATTTTACGTGTCTCACAGAAAGCACAGTTAAAAGGGCAACCGCGAATGATGCTCATGATGTCGACGGGTTCAACGTCGAGAAACTCCATTTTCCTCTCGTACAACTCCATGGGTAGGAGGTGCCTTGCAGGAAACGGAATCTCGTCTAAATTGTTGATGAACTGCGGCGGGTTTTTCAGTATTTTGCCCCCTTGTCTGTAGGCGATTCCCGCAATTGAATCAAGAGCCCGTTTCTCCGCGCCTTCGACTAGGCATCTAGCAAGCTCCACCATGGCGCGTTCGCCTTCCCCCACTACTGCATAGTCGATTTGGGGGTGCCGGAGCATGCTTTCAGGCACGTAGCTGGGGTGCCACCCTCCAACCACAATTTTACAGTTCGGCGCCGCCTCTTTTATGGCAGCGGAAGTTTCGACGCATTTATTGTAAGTGGAAGAGCTGCATGTTATGCCAACCACTTCAGGGTTGACTTGTTTAACTAATTGTTTTACTTCATCTATGGGTTTTTTTAGCAAGTAATTATCAAGCACTTGCACTTGGAAGCCTGCTTTTTCCAGTGCCGCAGCAACATAAGATAAACCTAACGGCGGAAATTTTCTGCCAAGATACCATGGCGCGTTTTCAGATGGCGCAGTAGTCATCAACAAAATCAAATTATGCTTCTCCCAGCTGTGCTTACTTGGTTTTCCATAGAGTTAGTGATACTCCTATTCGCCAAAATATAAACATGCTTCTTTAAAGTTGCTGCGCGCAAAATAAACCTTCAAATTGACTAGCCTTTGTGTTTATGTTAGCTTTCGGATTTTTTCCTTCAAAACTTCAACAAGCCTCAGATTATCCGCGGCTGAACGTACCGTCAACCTGAAATAGCTGCTGTCTAACCCAACAAAAGTGCTGCAGTCTCTAATGAGCAGTCCTTCACTAGCCAACTCTTCCCTCAATTTAGTGGCGGTCAACTTGGGATTCAGAATTTTCACCAGTAAAAAGTTGGTTTCAGACGGGAAAACCCTCAAGCCTTCAATTGCACTCAGCATCTTGCTAAACGTAGCCCTCTCTTTTGCTATAGTTTGTTTGGTGTTTTGTATGAATTCCGCGTCTTTGAAAGCTGCCAACGTGGCAAATCCCGCCAAGCCATTTATGCTCCACGGTTGCCTCACCACTTGTAACTTTTCTATGAGGCTTTCAGCGGCTATTCCGTAGCCGAAACGTATACCCGGCATACCGTAAAATTTGGTTACCGACCTGATGACAAAAAGGTTATCGTACTTCTTCACGTAGCCTGCAAGAGTGTTCTCTTCCCCTTCCGCGGCGAATTCAACGTAGTTTTCGTCGATGCTAAATATGACGTCTCTTTCATGGCAGAACTCCACCAGTTCTAACAGTGACTCTTTTTTGTAGAGGCGCCCTGAGGGACTATGGGGGTTGCAAACGCAAACGATGCGTGTGTCTTTGGTTACTGCCTTTTCCACGTCTTCAATGATTAAGTCAAAGTTTTCTGGCAACTGCACATATACGGCTTCGCCGCCCACGCGTAAGGTGGCTTTCTCATATTCAGTGAACGAAGGTACAGGAATCACAGCCTTAAATTTGGAAGGTAAAATCTCGGTGATCATGTAGATTAGCTCTATGGATCCGTTGCCCAAAATGACGTTGTCAGCGCATACGCCGTGACCCACGTACGCCGCGATTTCCTCGCGTAGTTCCACGGGGTTTGGGTCAGGATAAAACCTTATGAGTTTGGCGTACTGCTTGACGGCTTCCACAGCTTTTGGTGCTGGACCAAGAAAGTTAATTGGACCGCTGAAGTCCAGCACTTTTTCGAGGGGAATGTTGTATTTTCTGCTAAAGCCCCACACGTCGCCGCCGTGGCTTACAAAACGTTTCTGTTTACACGGATTTTCCAATTTTGTTTTCCTCCATTAAGCGTACAACTTCTTTTTCCAGTTTCCATTCCGCTTTGAAGTGAGCGTTATAATTGTTTATGATTTTGTAGAGCCAGTAAACGCCGCCTATGCCTAAAGTAACTAACGTGATTAACGCATATTTTTTTATCGGTACAGTCTGCGGCATGAACATTTTTTCTGCAAACACTTCCGCAAGAAATTCGTCTTGGTGTTTTTCGTGTAAAAGCAAGTCTTTAGATAAAAGATAGATGATTATGAACGCGGGCACAATTAAGATGATGGATGCTGCCCACGCCGCGGCGTTTCTGCTTTTTGGTGCAGCCAACGTTATCGGGGGTTTTTTGCCTTGTGCTTGCAAGGCAGCCACGATTTGTTTTTCAAGCGTGGCTTCACGTTGGAAATGTCTGTTTCGGCTTTCTATTAGGCGGTAGAACATGGGGAAAAAAGCAACGCCGAAAGTTGCGATTGAAGCTAAAAACCACATAGAAAACCAAACAATATTCTCTGTTGGCCTATTTTCCAGCATTTTACTCTTCTTTCCGTGGCTCATTAATTTTCCTTGTTCAGTTGCTTGATAAAAGCCACAGCCAAAGTTTATAAAGTGTTGCATTCAGCTTCTTAGCAAGATGCAAGCCGAGTGTAAACTGATTTCCGTGGTTGTTCCCGTGTTTAATGAGGAGCCGACTGTAGGCAACGTCATCGAACGTTTGAGGACAGTTTTGCAAAAAACAGGTTTGAACTATGAGATTATCGTGGTGGATGATTCTTCACGCGATAATTCCGTAGCGGTTGCTAAACGTCATCAGGTTTCAGTTTATGCGTTAAAGCAGCATATGGGCAAGGGCTACGCGTTACGGGTGGGATTTGCCAAAGCCAAGGGCGACCTTGTGGTTACTATTGATTCGGATGGATCTCACCGACCTGAGGAGCTGTCGCGATTGCTCAAGCCGTTGTTGATGGGCGAGGCGGATTTGGTTATCGGTTCACGGTTCATGAATGCACATACGTTTTATGCGAAGCGAATTAACGCTGCTGGCAACCGCCTTTTTAACTCTCTCATACACTTCCTCATACGAAGCCCTATCACGGATTCTCAGTCAGGCTACCGTGTTATGACCCGGCAAGTTTTGCAGCGTATGAATTTGTGGTCTGTAGAGTATGAAATTGAATCTGAGATGCTGGTGAAAGCCGCCAAGAGCCATTTTAGAATAAAGGAAGTGCCCATAAGCTTCGTGCAGCGTACCTATGGTACATCGAATGTGGATCCTCTGGTTGACGGACTCAAAATTTTGCTGTCTATCGTTTCAGCATATTTGAGGAGTTAAACATGACAAGTGAGGAGCTGCCCAAAGTTTCAATAATTGTTGCCGCACGTAACAACGCGGGCACCATCGGTGACTGCTTGCAGTCCCTTTTTGAGCAGAATTACCCCCCACGGCACTTTGAAGTTTTAGTTGTAGACGGCTGCTCCACAGATGACACAGTTAAAATTGCCGAGCGTTTCCCTGCACAGGTCTTTTCTTTGCCTTTGAATGCCGCAGCAGCTTACAATTACGCCATGCAACTTGCGCGTTTCCCCGTGTTAGGGTTTGTAGATGCAGATGCCAAAGTGGAACGCGACTGGCTACGCAAATTAGTGACGCATTTAGGTGAACCTCAAGTGGCCGGGGTGAGTGGAGGGATTGAGACTTGGAATTTTGAGAATCCGTGGGCGCGCAGTATCGGCTACGAGCTCAAGATGCGTTACAGTCGCGTAGGTGCCTATACAGGTCGCATTGCCACTATGAATTTGCTGCTTAAAAAAAGCGTGATCGAGGAGGTAGGTGGCTGGGATGAAACTTTCCCCAGCCAATATGA
>JBNVCD010000008.1:14142-18692 GCA_050410875.1 Bathyarchaeia archaeon
ATTGCTTATGTACCTGAAGCGAAATGCTTCCATTTTCACCGTGAAAGTTTAAGTACGTATTGGCGGCAGCAGCTGCAGTATGGCAAGAACACTGTGCGGTTATACTTTAAACATGCGCGGTTGGCGCGAGGCGACGAAATTACAGATTTAGGGATGAACCTGCAACCCGCATTATTTTTGGTTATTTTAAGTTTTGCAGTTTTAGGTGTATGGGAGGCGTTACGGCTGCTGTGGTTTGCTTCAGATGGGCTGTTTATGCTAACTCTTGTTTACTTTATAGCTTCCGCAGTGTGCGTATCCTTGAAGTTTAAAGATTGGTCGGCTATGCGACTGATAATTTTATATTTTGTGCGAGCGTTCGCCTGGCTTTCAGGTGCCTTCCTCACAGGCATTAACTTCTTACGCGGCAAATGGAGGCTTAAGAAGCCGTGACAAAGGTTTGTTTTGTTTCTCCTGAATATTTGCCCCTGTCCGGTGGCACAGGCGCATACGTTTACTACTTGTCTAAGGAACTCATGAAAAACGGCTACGACGTATGCATTGTAACCGGCTACATGCAAACAGGAGATGTTAAAGTTAACAGGCAATGCAGCGTTTACTTCCTTAAAGTTCCCAAAACACCGATTGTAAAGTCGTTTATGTTTGCAGCTTCCAGCATGCGCAAGCTACGTGGCGCAAAGGATGTTGCCGACGTTCATGTGGCTCATGTTAATTTGCCTTTGGTTCCTAATTTTGCGGTGCCTACAGACTTTGGGCGCGCATTAGTTTCAACCGTACATTCAACGTGGAAAGGAGAAGCCGACGCCATCCGTGGTGAACCGTACACTCGTCTGAACGCAAATGAGAAGTTTATGGTGAGCTTCAACTGGTTTTTACGGCTCTTCGAGGCAAAAATGATGGAGAGATCACGCAAACTCATTGCAGTAAGCGAGTTTACCCGACGTGAACTTATTGAATACTACGGCGTTAAAGCGGATAAAATCCGTGTTATCCACAACGGCGTAGACACAAACAAGTTTAAACCTCCCACCTTTGGCAAGCAAAAAGTTAAAGTGGACTTGGGCTTTCACCCAGACGACGTCGCGGTGCTCTCGGTTGGTCGCTTGTATGCACGTAAAGGCTTATTCACTCTTATCGCGGTAGTCCGTAAATTCCGTAACGTCAAGTTTATAATTTCTGGGAAAGGACAAAGCGGCGAAATGAAGAAGCTATTGGCACATGCCCAGAGGCTTGACGTAAAAGAACACGTAGTATTCACGGGGTACTACCCTGACCTACAGTTACCCCGCTTATATCAAGCAGCTGACATTTTTGCTTTCTCCACCTTCTACGAGCATCACCCATTTGCAGTGTTGGAAGCTCTAGCTACAGGGTTACCTGTGGTGACTAACCGTGTAGGCGGAATACCTGAAACGATAACCAACGGCAAGAACGGTTTTCTATGTGAACCGTTTAACGCCAAACAGTTTTCTGAGCGTATTTTGTATCTTCTGGAGCACCCCGCTGAAGCACGAGAAATGGGGCAATTAGCGCGGAAAACCATAGAAGAACAATTTGACTGGCGTGTACTCGTCAAAAAAACTATGGCGGTTTACAAAGAAGTTCTTGGTTAAGCAGGTTGAGTTGCTTTACTCCTGTACGCCACAGTTACCTTCTGGAACAATTTCACAACGTCAAGAGAGCAGAAAAAGAGCTTGGTTAAATATTCATGCCTGTAGATTTCCATCTGAGCTTTCACAGGTAAGTCTACACGTGGAAGTTCAAATTTACGCTTAACCTCAGAGATTTGCAGTCCTTGGGTTAGAATTTCCTTCTCTTGAAGATTCACTTGTTGAGCGATGTAGTTTAGGTAGGTCTCTTTCCAGTTCAACCCCATAACCTGCACTGAGACAACGTCGACGGCAAGGGCGTCGGTTCCCGTAAGGATGAGGTCAAGTTTCACGGGTTTGCCTTTGGTAGGGCCGTTGCCTTCAATGCCTACGCGGGCGTCCATAATTGTGAGTTGCGGAGTGAAAAGCTGGTAGAGGCGGAGGAAAACTTCAGGTAGGTAAGGGTGTAGGTAGATTCGTCGGTTGCTGGGTATGCAGCCGAAGAGGTTTTTTATGGCGCCGCTGTAGAGCATGAACTCGTGGGTTTTCATGAGGGGCAAATCTACTATGGCGTCGGCGTCAAGCATAGTCTTGGGTAAAAACAGATGTTTGACTGGGCTTTTGCTCTCTGGGAACTTGACTTTGACGACTTGGTCTTCAGACAAGTTTATGATGGTGCCGCCTGCTTTATTTACGGCTGCTTCCATACCTGTTTTTTGGAAGGCAACACGGCATGAATAGTTAAAGCCGTCTGATTCGCCTACGATGACTTCTTGAGCGTTGTCGCGTAGGAGACCGACGAGTTCATAGGTGAGCTGTGGGTCAGTAACCACGCCGGGCAAGTAAGCAGGGTGACTTAAGTTGGGTTTTATGAAAATTCGCTTTTTACCTCTCAGATCAGATTTTTTCACGGCGTCTTTCAAAATGTCTAATATGTCTTGTTCGGCTCGATGAATTTGCACAATTGTTGTGGGCGGCATCTTAATTGGTTCCTCTCCGTTTTTTGCCATAGGCACAGCCTGGATCTGCGGCGAGAAAATCGCTGTAGTAAGCGTTGGCTCGCGCTCGGCATCCACCGCAGATGTACTAGTTGCAGCTTCCACATGTGCCTTTGAGTTTTCTTCTGTTCCTGAGGTCTTTGAATAATGTGGCGTTGAGCCATATGTCTTGGAAGTTTTGAGTTTTGAGGCTGCCAACTGTTACGGGGAAAAAGACACATGGGTGCACGTCGCCTCGTGGACTAAGTGAACAGTAGAGTCTACCTGCACCGCATCCGCCGATGAAGTCTGCCAGTGGCACGGCTTTTTTGCTGACTTTAGCCGTTTGCATATGCGCCATGCTCATGGTAACTTCGCCTGTGCCTGCAGGCCCTTGACATTGCAGTGCTACACGCGCCAGTTGCGGGGCTGTAGTCAGAATAGTTGTTTTGCAGCCTTTTGACATCCTGTTGAGCAGGTACCGCATGAGTTTTTCTCGCTCTTCAGGGGAGAGGTCTTGATCGAAGTGTTCTTTGGCCCTTCCTGTAGGTATGAAATTGAAGTAGGTGAAACGTTCGGCTCCGATTTCCTCTGCCAAATCTATGATTGCAGGGAATTCTTCAAGATTGTTTTTGGTGGCAGTAGTCGCGATGCAGGCGCACAGGTCTGCTTCAACACAGTTTTTTAAGCCCTCTACGGCTTTGTCGAAAGCGCCCGCCACGCCGCGGAAAGCATCATGGGTTTCAGCGGTGGCGCCGTCGATGCTGACTTCCACATAGTGAATTTTAGCTTCTTTGAGCTTTCGCGCCATCTCCTTCGTGAGGAGAGTGCCGTTAGTAGCTACGGAAACGTACAAACCGCGTTTAACAGCGTGTTCTGCAACTTCAAAAAAGTCACCGCGGCTGAGTGGTTCACCGCCTGAAAACGCCAGCGCCGTCACTCCTGCGTCTGCCAGTTGGTCTACAACGTCTTTTGCTTCTTGGGTTGTGAGTTCTTCTTCTTGAACCGCGCCGCTTTTGCTGTAACAATGTTTGCAACGCAAGTTACATTTGTGGGTGAAGTCCCACACTACAAGAAACGGCGCATAAAGGCAAATAGGTTTTTTTATGCCATAATAATAAAAAGAGCGGGCTATGTTGAGAACAGCTCGACGCGCGTAAGGGTCAGAGAGAAGTTTGTCAACTTTTTCTTTTTTGATGTTGAGGCTTTTCCGCAAAAATTCTATCCAGAACCCAATTATTTTAGAGTACGTTTTGCTGCACTTTTCACATTTGGGGTCCACTTTGCCAACGTAACTGTCCAGTGCAGCTTCGAGTACAGTTCTGCCGCAGTTTGGGCACTTCTTCAGGGAGATACTGAGCATCTTTTTAGTAGTGGGCATGCTAATTATGGCATTCCACAACTTGTCATGGCTCAGTATACTCATCTGTAGCTACCACTCGAGCAACGGGATATCGTATTAAAATGGATGTGGCAAAGTGTTAAAGATTTCCCCGCCAAGGTTCTCTTTTGAAATTCAAAGTCAACGCCTTGTATAACGCTGTCCTCAAGTGAAGAAGACGGTTAAAACGAAACAAGTTAACAGCTTAATTCTTTGAGCTCTTCATTATTTTCTCGGCTATCTCCAAATCTTTCAATGTGTTAATATTAAGTAAAACTTCCACTTCATCAGTGATGAGCGCGCTGGTTTCAATTTTGCCTTCACCTTGAATTTTGGCGCCGTTAACGATGTTAACGCCCGAAACCGCGTACCAAACGCCTTTATATTCATCTATGCTGGAGACTGACAACCCTAACTTTTCTCGGCTTTCTATAGGCACAAAAACCGCCAAAAACTCCATTCCACAAGTTTCAAACGCCTCTACAACCTTATCCAAAAACATACCAGTTACAGCAGGCAGATCCGCAGGAACCGTTAACACAGCACCCAACAGTCCAGCTTTCAAAGTTGCTTGCTTCAAATCTACATGATAACCTTTAGCGT
>JBNVCD010000090.1:0-4753 GCA_050410875.1 Bathyarchaeia archaeon
GGGGAACTGGCTTGGGATTCTTTTGATTGTTGTAGGCGTGGTTTTCATAGATTTGACTGTGCACAACAACAACGGCGGCGTGGAGGGGGCTGCGAGTAGAAGGGGACTGGTTTTCCCTGTAGTTGGGGGTGTGATGCTGGGTGTGTCAAGTATTATCCGTAAAGCCGCTTTAGAGGTCTGTGACGCGCCGGTTTTCGGTGTGGCTGTGGCTTACGCTTTATCTTTGGTGGTTTACTTGCTGTTTTTGGTGTTTTCAGCGCAAACTCGAAGAGCGTTGGAGTTTAAGCAGAACTTTCGGTGGTTTTGGGTGGCAGGTGTGGGGCAGGCGGTCACGTGGATTTTAGCTTTTTACGCTTTAAGCTTTGAGCAGGTTTCAATCATTACGCCGCTGCTTTCTGTTGAGCCGCTTTTTGTTGTGGTTTTCGCTTATTTTTACCTCAAAAAGGTGGAGAAGGTTTCGCTTCAACTGTTGGCAAGCGTAGCCCTCACCATTTTAGGTGTAGCGTTAGTTACCCTTTGAATTGCAGCTGAACTTGTTGTGCTGCAGGTTAGACGGTGCGTATGTGGGGGAAATCTTGAACCCAGGGTTTTTGGTTTAAAAAGAAAAATTTAATGTAGTTTCTGAAGTACATGGAATACATTTTTCGTACGCCGCACGCTGTGATTCTTCTGACTGAGGTGTAGGCTGTGGCGCGTGTGTTCACGACGCATTTTCCCATCTGCCCCATCTTTCGGGAAAACGTTATGTCTTCTCCGCAGGCGATGTCCTCGGCGAATCCTCCTACCTTCTCGAAAACGGTTTTTCGTGTGCAGCAGCAGACAGAGGGGAAAAGTGGAAAGCCGAGGCGGGCGGTTACCTCTGCGATTTTGTTGGTGAAGCCGTAGTGGGAGACGGCGAAGAGGCGCTCTGCGGGTGTGAGGTGCTCGAGGTTTCTTAAAATTCCTGAAACGCAAACCACTTTTGGGTCAGCGAAATTCCTGTAGATTTCGCTTACAAAATTTGGCTCCAGAAAGGTGTCTGCGTCAAGGAAAACCAGAATTGGTCCTTTTGCAGCTTTTGCGCCTGCGTTTCGGGCTTTGCCTACGCCTCGTGCCTTTAGATCTATGACTTTGTCTGCAGTGCGCTCTGCGACTGCTCTTGTGTTGTCTGGGCTGTGGCTGTCAACAACTATGGTTTCGATTGTGCCTGCGAAGCGTTGGTTTCTGACGCTTTTTAAGCAGCCCTCTATGGTTTCTTCTTCGCAGTAGGTTGGAATTATGACGGAAACGTGGGGTTTTTTGTTTTGCATTTAGATGCTACCATGTTTGGCTTATCGGATGGTAGCGTGGCACAGCTAATAACTTTTTCGTAAAACGGGGTGTTGAAATTTGGGGTTTTTGGCTGATTGTGGGGGAGTTTGTAGTTTAAAGTTTGGAAAATGTTTTGTCTGTGTGTTTTAGATTGTGTTGTTTTTGTGGTTTTAAGTTAAAACGCAACGTTTTTTGTGGTAGCTGCGAAGCTGTTTAAGTGGCGGGAGGACTAGCGTTTCAGGTTTTGCTGCGGCGGCAACGCTGTCTTGGCGGCGCCCGTTTTTGTTGGCAAAATCTTATGTTTTAGGTGGAGCACTGTTAGTTTGGTTGAGGTTTGAGTGTTGGGTCGGTTGCGTTTTGAGGTGTTTCTTCCTTTTTACGCTTTCCAAAATGAGGCGCCAAGCGGCTTGTTTGGTTGCCTTAAACGTGTTGTTTTGGAGTGTGAGCGGTTAGGTTACGATGCAGTGTGGCTGGATGACCATCTTATGTATAAAGATGCGCCTGTGCTTGAGTGTTGGACGACGCTTTCAGCGTTGGCTTGTGCGACGTCGACTATACGGTTGGGTACGATGGTTACGTCGGCTGGTTTTAGGAATCCTGCGTTGCTGGCGAAGATGGCTGCGACTGTGGATGTGATTTCAAATGGCAGGTTAAATTTTGGTGTGGGCGCGGGTGTGCAGCGGGAGGAGCATGTTGCTTACGGCTTTTCTTTTCCTGAGGCGCGTGTTCGGGTTGAGCGGCTCTGTGAAGCTGTCGAGGTTGTGAAGGGGCTGTGGAGTGGGGGGAAACTCTACTATGCGGGGGCGCACTTTAGTGTTGCGGGCGCGGTTTGTGAGCCTAAGCCTCTGCAGAAGCCTCATCCGCCCATTACTGTTGGGGGCGGCGGAGAAAAATACACGTTGAGGGTTACGGCGCGGTACGCTGACCGCTTCGACTTTGGCTATTTGCCCTCTGTTGAGTTGTATCGGCGTAAGCTGCGTGTTTTGGAGCGCCACTGCAAGAAGTTAGGTCGCGCTTTTGAAGAGATTGAGGCGTCTTGTTGGCCTGCTGGGCAAGTTTTGGTTGCGGAAAACCCGCGTGCGCTGGCGGAGAAGGTTCGGCTGTGTAAGCCTGCGCATGTGAGTTTAGGCGAGTTTGAAGCGTACAGTTTGCTGTGCACTGTGGGTGAGTGCCGTAGGCGTCTTGAGGCGTATGTGAAGTTGGGTGTTAGGCGGTTTGTGCTGTTTTTTGGCGATTTGCCGGGTACTTCTAGTTTGCGTTTGTTTGCTGCGGCTTTCGCTGATGATATGCGTTAGGTTGCTTTGTTAAAAGTGGGTTTTTTATGGTTCTGTGGTTGTGCCGTTCCAGTAAATCAGTTTGGTGTATGGTAAGTTTGCTTGTTTGTTGTCGATTAGTTTTTCGTAGACTATGTCCAGGTTGTAGTTGTATGTTTTTGTGAGGTTGTTTGCTTGGTTCCAGATGTCGGGGGCGAGTGGGTCTGCTTCCCAGAGGCCCCAGATTTTGTCGGTTGGGTTGCGGAAGCCAAAGCCGTAGTCTTTGGGTAGCACGTAGGCTTGGTTTGCTGTGTATGGTTGTTTTTGTGGGTTTTGCTGCATGTAGTTCCAGAATTGCTGCATGGCTTTGAGGTGTTCTGTGGTGAGTGTGCCGTGTGGGGTGGTGGCGGTTTGGTTGTCGGGTGAGTTGAAGATGACTATGTATTTGGCGCCGTTTTCGTAGGCTAGCATCATGTCGCTGTAGAGTTCTGTGGCGTTGGGTAGGTATGGTGGTTGCGTGTACTTCCATGTTATGATGGCGCCCCATTCTTTGTTTTGGGTTTTTGCTGCGCCTCTGCAGAGGGCTATGGCGAGTTGTCTGCTTTGGTTGCCCACGAACTCTGTGAAGACTGTGTCGTAGCCGCTGAGGTAGTCGTACCAGAAGAGGGCGTAGTCTGACAGGTACAGTTTTGGTCTGGGCGGCTCGTACCAGAGGAAGTTTATGTCTATGTCGCCTGTGAGGGTGGCTACAAAGATTTCTGCGGCTTCTGTGTAGCTTGCGGCTTTGGGGACGACGGGGTGGTGGAGGTCGATTTGTTTTCCGCCTACTTCGTCGAAGAGGTAGACGCCTAGGAATTTGTCGCCCCATCTGCCTGCGGTTTGGTTGAAGAATTCTGGGTTTGGGCCTCGGGGTGGCAGGTACTCTTCTTGTGCGAAGCCTACGTAGATGATGAAGTAGAGGCCTTTCTGGTAGAGGTAGTCGCAGATTTTCGTTAGGTTCTCTGTTGCCGTTGTCACGTCTAGTGAGCCTAAGATTACTAGGTTTGTGAAGTTGCTTACGGCGTCTATGTTTTTGACTGCGTCTTCGTAGCCGCCGTAGCCTATGTCTACGCCGAAGAAGACGTTTGGCTGCTTTGGCGTTGGGGGTTTTTCTGCTATTTCTTGTATGGTTACGCTGAGGAGCAGCGTGAAGAGCAGGGGAACTAAAACTCCAAGCAGCAGTTTTTTTCTTTTCACTTGGGTTTTCTCCGTTTTGGCGTCGTCTGGTTTTACGGTGTAAGCCCCCTTTTTTTCTTTTTTTTGTTGGGCTTTGCGTTTTTTTGCTTATGCTGTATGTTGGTGGTTGATGCTTAAAAAGTGGTTGTTGATGTTTTGGTTTGTGGTTGGGCAGCTTTAAATGTGGCAGACCGCATTTTTAGGGGTTGGTGGTTGTGTGGTGTTTTGGGCTGAGAGGCCTTTGTCGAGGGGGTTGTATGTGGTTGGTTTAGTGGTGATTTTTGTGGTTGTTTACTTGCAGTATTTTGTGAAGCTTGGGCAAATTGGCGGTTACTTGGTGGTTTATGGTGTGCCTGTGGTTGTGGTGAGTTTGCTGTGTGGCCGGGAGGTGTTGGGGCGGGCGGCTAAAAACTGCCGGTCTGCTTTTCAGTTGGGTTTGGGGTTGTTTGGCGCTTTTACGGTGTTGAGTTTGTTTTTGTCGGCGGTTGCGGTGGCGCTTTTGCTGCGGTTTAACCCTCAAACGTTGGAGGTTCTTAGCAGGCCAAATCCGGTGTTGGATGTGCCGCCTAACGTGGCTTGGGTGATGATTCTTGTGTCGCTGCTGGTGGTTGGTCCCGCGGAGGAGTACCTTTTCCGCGGGTTCATGTATGGGGGGCTTCTTCGCCTAGCTAAAGGTAGGCGTTGGCTTTTGCTGGCGGTGGCTTGTAGTTTTCTTTTTGCGGTGGTGCATGGTTACTACGTGGTGACCTACGAGGTTGCCAGCGTGGTGCCCTTCATAACCATAATAGCTTTCAGCGTAGCCATGTCTATAACTTACTATTGGTCCGGCGGCAACCTTGTTGCGCCGGCGGTGATCCATGGCTTGTATGACGCCACGGGTTTTTTGGGTGTTGCCACCACAGCTGAAGTTGGCTTGTACGCGCGGGGCGTATTGATTTTTGTAGGAGTAGTCTTCGCCGGGGTTTTTCTGCTGCAAAAACTTGTAGTCAAACCCC
>JBNVCD010000090.1:4763-6501 GCA_050410875.1 Bathyarchaeia archaeon
CCAAAAGTACGCTTCTGCGCCTGCTGCTTCTGCTGAGTCTTTTTAGCTCGGCTGCCTTTGCTTGCGGTTTGCGGTTTGAAGCGGGTTGGTTAGCCTGTAGGTTTTTAAGTCTTGTAGGCGTTAGTGTGTGTGGGCAGGTGGGTGAGCGCGTGTTTTTTAGGCAGATTCAGAGGCACGGCGACAACTTTTCCTATGTTGTTGCTGATGAGCAGGCGCGTGTGGCGGCGGTTGTTGACCCCAGCTTTAACGCTGGTGAAGTTGCGCGTGTGGTGAGGGGTGAGAGGTTCAGTTTGAGGTACATCATAAACACGCATGGGCACTTTGACCATGTGGCGGGGAATGAGGAGCTTAAATTAAAGTTTGGGGCGAAAACTGTTGCCCACAGGCTTTCCCCGTTGAACGTTGACATAAAAGTGGATGATGGCGACGTTTTGTGCGTGGGCAAAGTTGAAGTGGCTGTTATACACACGCCTGGGCACACGCCGGATAGCGTTTGCTTGCTGGTGGAGAAAACTAGGCTGTTGACGGGTGACACCCTTTTTGTAGGCGAGTGCGGCAGGACTGATTTGGCTGGCGGCGACGCCCGCAGCCTCTACGACAGCCTGTTCAATAAGCTTTTGCGGCTTGACGATGCAGTGCAGGTTTACCCTGGACACGACTACGGCGCCAAGCCTGACTCTACGATAGGTGAGGAGCGCCGATTTAACTATACGCTGCAGCCTCGAAGCGTTGAGGAGTTTGTGGAGTTTATGCGGCAGCCCTGACGCGGTTTGGGCGGTTGCCTGTTTGTTTTGTTTTTTGGTGTGTGCTGTTTTGGTGGATTTGGTTTGTTTGGGTTTGCGTGTGGGGTTTGATGTTTTCAGCTTTTGGTTGTTGGTTTGGTGTTTGTGATTGTGGTGTTGTGTGGTTGAGCTGTTCTTTTTTGTGTTTTTAATAAAATGTCTTTGTGGTGTGGTGTAAAATGAAGTTGGATTTTTTTGTATGTTTAGTATTCAATCAAAAAATTTTTAAGCAGATGGGGGTAATTAGTGTGTGGTGCATCTCTGTGTTACGTTGGTCGCTCAACAGTTTAAATCAGCGTAGGCTGGTAGTTATAGCGCTTACTCTTGCAGTAATCTCAGGCGTCATATTGGTGGGGACTAAACCTGCCGCGGCTGTACAGGTGATAGTTGATGACCCTGCCGACGTTGTCAGCGGCTCCTACTCTACTTTTCACGTGACTGTTGTCTTGCAGTCATTAGATAGTTATGTTCCTCTTGAAAGCTTCACCGTTAACGTTGGGTCGCAGAGTGCAACTTTTAACTTTGCAGGCACCAGACTTTCAGGCTCCACCTACATAGAAGTGACCGACGTCAGCTGGGGCTCTAACCTTGGTTACGGCTACGGTTACGGTTATGGTTACGGTTACGGCACAGGCGGGTTGTATCCATTTGGCTACGGTTACGGTTATGGTTACGGTTATGGCGCAGGCGGCGGAACTGCTCAAATAGTCATCACCATAAGAGTGAACACTGCTGGCTTCGCAGTGGGCAACCATCAAGTACAAGCCACCGTCAAAGCCGACGGCGCAACATGGACCAGCAACACCGAAACCCTGACAATAACAGCGCCACCCGGTCCGACTCCAACGCCTACTCCCACTCCGACTCCCACTCCTACTCCGACTGTGTCTCCGACTCCAACTCCGACTCCAACGCCTACTCCCACTCCGACTCCCACTCCTACTCCGACTGTGTCT
>JBNVCD010000091.1:0-3808 GCA_050410875.1 Bathyarchaeia archaeon
CAAACTTGAACGTGAAGGATTTTATGTGTTGAACCCTGCGGAGGCAATAGAACACTGCGTCGACAAATACGATATACTTGCAATCCTTGAAGATAACGGTGTGCCAGTGCCGCGTACTTTCGCTACTGAGAGCGTGAACGAAGCATTAGTGGCATTTGAGGAGCTGGGTGGTGATGTGGTGGTTAAACCCATATTTGGCTCCCGGGGTATCGGTGCAACTAGGGTTGTGGATAAGGAAATTGCTAACACAGTCTTTAAGGCTATTGCTTTTCAGCATGGCGTCATTTATTTACAAGAGTTTGTTCCGCATGGACACAGTGACATTCGTGCTTTTGTCATAGACAACCATGTCATTGCGGCGATGCGCCGTGTTGCTGAAGGCTGGAAAACCAACTACAGCCAAGGTGCACGACCTGCACCAACGACTTTGAGCAGAGAGTTTGAGGACTTGGCGGTGAAAGCGGCGAAGGCGGTAGGTTGCAAAATTGCGGGAGTCGATATCCTTGAGGGTCCTGATGGCCCTAAAATTTGTGATGTGAACAGCCAGCCTGGATGGAAGGGCTTGCAGATGGTGACTAAAGTTAATATTGCTGAAGAAATTGTGAAGTTTTTGCTTTCAGAGCTGAAAAAATAAGGTTAGCAGCAAGGCTCTTTTGTTCTCTACTTTTTGTTGGTCACAATTTTAGCGTAAGGATCATAAGCGACTCTAGGGAACGGTTTGTCTTTTAGGTTTTCTGTTAGCACTCTGTTTTTATCTTTAGTGAACACTCCCGCGAAACTGTAGTTTACACCTAACTTGTGTAGGGCCTCTTGAACTTCTTCTTTAGCGTGAGGTGCCACCGCAGCCAAAAGCGTACCTGTAGAAGACATTGATAGCACCTGTTCATCTGAAAGTCCAAAGTGTCTTTGTAGTTTCTGAATCTCTGTGCTCACAGGCAGTTTTTCCGCCTCTATTCTGAATCCTAAATTTGAGGCTTCAGCGAATTCGTTAAGCGCGGCAACTAATCCGCCCTCCGTTGCATCGTGCATAGCGTGAACGCCGTTGATTTCTGCGAGTTGAAGGGCTTCTTGCACACAACTTTGGCTAGAAACTCCATTGGTTATGCTTGTTGTCTTTGGTTTTCCGAAAAGTTTTTGTGCCAACTTTTTGTGGGCTAAAGAGAAGTTAACCAGTGTTTCGTAGCCCAAGGTTTTCGTGCAGAGTATAAGGTCGCCTACCTCCGCTTTCGCGGGAGTGCGGAGCTTTTCAGGTTTCACTGTACCGTAGACGGTGCAGACTCCAACTATGTCTGCTAGACTGGGATAGGTGGCTGTGTGCCCTGTAACGATGGCAACGTCCAGTTCGTCAGCGGCTTGGCAGGCTTGCTTCATGACTTTTTGGAAAACTTGTGAGGTGGTTCCTAGTGGCGCAAGCAGGTTGATTGTGCAGAAGGCGGGTTTTGCCCCAAACAATGCTACATCGGAGGCAGCGTAGTTTATGAGCAACCAGCCGAACCATTCTTTCGGAACGCCTGTGCATGGGTCAGTGGAGACAACAACATATTTGCCGTCTAAGATGTGAACTCCTGCGTCGTAGCCTGACTGCGGCGGCACAAGTACAGTTTTTGCTTTCTTAATGCATGCTAGGAGTTTTTGCAGTTCTTTCGGAGCGAGTTTTCCCATGCGTTAAGTCCTCTTTTAGAGGTACCTGTTGAGCGCTTTGCCTTTTTGCAGTAGAAAAACCAGTACGCCGCTCATTACTAGTTCTGGAAGCAAGTAACTGCCATTGTAAACTGCTGAGTAGATGTAGGGGTTTAGTTCAGGGAACGTAGAGGGGTGCCCAGTAGGCTACACCTGAAATGAAGTGTAAAATGAAGCGTCCCGTGATGCCGACTGCGGCGCCGAGGACGGGTTGTTTTTTGAATGCGCCTGCAATGCCTAGCACCCCAAAAGCCAGTTGATAGTCAAGTAGCATTTGGATTGGGTCTATGAAGTAGGGCAAAACGGCAAATTGTATCGTGCCGTGGATGATGCCGCCTATAAGTCCAATTTTTGTGCCTCGCCTGAGCGCAAGCCAGATGATAGGCACCATTGAGCCTGCAGTGATGGAGCCGCCTTGTGGCAGGGTGTAGACGACGATGAAGCTAAGTGCAGTTGCTAACGCCACAAAGATGGCTATTTCAGATACTATTTTTGTTGAAAAAAACTTGGGTTGATTTGGTTTGTTTCTTATTTCTGTTTGGTTTATGTTTTATCCCTCCGCCAGTATTATCTGGTTCAGGTTCATTGGGTCGACAGCAATTGAGCTGTCCTCTCAGCCGGGTCATCTTTCCCAGCTCCCCATTTTGACCTTACACGTTAAGTATCACTGTTTTGGGTAATATTAATTTTACCAAGGTTAACCTGTCGCGTTATGTTTGAGTGGGGATAATGTTTTTAGGTGGTTTCCTAACTTCTACAGCAATTAACCTCGTGAGGAACAGGCATAATGCAGCCTCTGCCAAAAGAGTACAACTTCATTGAAATTGAACGTAAATGGCAACAAAGATGGGAAGAGATGGGTATTTACCGCTATGATTGGAGCGATACGAAACGGCCAGTTTTTAGCATCGATACTCCACCGCCTTATCCGTCAGGCGAACTTCACATGGGTAATGTTCTGAACTGGACCTACTTTGATATAGTAGCACGCTACAAGCGCATGCGCGGCTACAATGTACTCTTCCCGCAGGGTTGGGACTGCCACGGACTTGGTATAGAAATCCAAGTGGAAAAACTGCATAACATCCGTAAACGTGATGTGCCGCCGGAGCAGTTTCGTAAACTCTGTAGTGAATTAGTTGAGAAATACATCGGTATGATGAAGGAAGGTATCCTCAAACTGGGCTGCAGTATAGACTGGACCACCGAGTACCGTACCATGAACCCTGACTATTGGCGGCGCACTCAGTTGAGCTTCATCTTACTGCACAAAAAAGGCTTCATGTATCGGGGTACGCACCCCGTTAACTGGTGCCCCCGCTGCGAAACCGCCATAGCAGACGCGGAAGTGGACTATGAAAAACGTGAAGGTACATTGCATTACATACGTTATCCACTGGAAGATAGTAGCGAATACTTGCTGATTGCGACTTCGCGTCCAGAGTTTATACCTGCATGCGTTGCAGTGGAAGTGAACCCTCAAGACGAGAGATTCAGCAAATACGTGGGCAAAAACATCGTTGTTCCCATAGTCAACCGTAAAGTTCCCATTATAGCCGAAGAAACCGTAGACCCCAATTTCGGTACAGGCGTAGTGCAGATTTGCACGTACGGCGATAAGGAAGACGTAAAAACCGTTATGAAACACAAACTCCCTGTTATCATGCTTTTAACTGAAAACGGCAGAATCAATGAGAACGGCGGCAAATACGCGGGTTTGACCATAACTCAAGCGCGTGCTGCAATCGTTGAAGATCTAGCCGCCGCCGGGTTGCTGGAAAAAACTGAAAAAATCACGCAGGAAGTAGGCAGATGTGACAGGTGCAAAGCGCACGTTGAAATTTTGGAGCGCAAGCAATGGTTCATGAAAACCCGCGTTTTAACCGAAGCTGTGGAGAAAGCCGCCGACGAGGTCGTCTGGTACCCTGACTACATGAAATCTCGTCTCGTTGACTGGGCAAAATCGCTTGACTGGGACTGGGTTATCAGCCGCCAACGCCTTTTTGCTACTCCAATTCCTGTGTGGTACTGTAAAAACTGTGGTGAGATAATACTCGCAGAAGAAACATGGGTTCCAATAGACCCAAAGTTGGAAAACCCAAGAATTGGCAAATGCCCGAAATGCGGC
>JBNVCD010000091.1:3818-6386 GCA_050410875.1 Bathyarchaeia archaeon
CATCCTTGCTGAGGAAGACTGGGTTCCTGTTGATCCTAAACTGGAGGGTCCACGTATAGATAAATGTCCAAAATGTGGCTCCGCAGAATTCATAGGTGAACGTGACGTTTTCGACACATGGATGGACAGCTCCATAACCTGCGCGGTACATGCTGGTTGGCCAGACCGCGCCGACTGGAAGCGTCTCTTTCCTGCAGATATGCATCCGTCAGGTATAGACATAATTAGAACATGGGCATACTACCTCATGGTGAGGCATTTAGCTCTGTTTAACGAGAAACCCTACAAGAGTTGCCTCATCAACGGCATGGTGCTTGGCGCCGACGGCAGAAAAATGAGTAAATCTCTTAAAAACTACGTCGCTGCACCTGAAGTGCTCAACAAAAACGGTGCAGACGCCACAAGACAGTGGGCAGCAGGCGGCGGAGCCACAGGGTCAGATATACCTTACCGCGCTCCAGACGTCGAATATGGCCGACGTTTCATAGTTAAACTCTGGAATGTTTCATCATTCGTCAGCAAACTTCTGCAGAGCTATGTGCCAACTGCTACCGGTAAAGTTGAACTTCAACCGCTCGACAAGTGGATACTCAGCAAAGCTGAAACCTTAACAAAAAAAGTCACCGACGCCATGGAAAAATGTCAATTCAACATAGCTATGGAAGAAATCCGCAACTTCACATGGCATATCTTCTGCGACGCCTACGTGGAAGCAGTTAAAGATAGACTCTACAGGCCAGAGGTTCACGGCGAAACCAAAAAACTTGCAGCTCAACAAACACTCTACGAGGTTCTCTTCAAAATTCTTCAGCTTCTAGCGCCTTTCGTACCTCATGTAACCGAAGAAATCTACCAAACAATGTACTTTGGCAGTAAAGGCTACAAAAGCATCCAAGTGTCTCCGTGGCCAGAATACCAAGAGGCGTTGGTGGATGAAAACGCTGAAAAACGAGGTAACCTTGTAGTTGAGCTCATAAGTGAAGTGAGGCGAGAAAAAGCAGAAAAACGTCTCTCTCTAAACACGCCTATAAAGCAGCTTACTGTTTATGCAGGCGACCCTTCAGCCGCAGAAGCCATAGAAGAAGCCAAAGCCGACGTGGTAGGCGCCCTCAAGATCAGTCAGCTTACTGTGATGCCTGAGTCAGGCAACGGTAGACCTCTCACCCAGTTTTCAACTGTGAATTTTATAGCTGAATACGGGGAGCTGACTAAGAGATGAAAACTGTAGGGTTAATCGGCTGTGGTGCAATCGGCACTGTTTTGGCTGAGGCAATCGGCCGCAAGCTCGTAGTATGCGATGAACTTGTCCTCTTCGACTTTGATCAAGCCAAGGCAGAGCACCTCAAGAGCTCTCTTGCTTTCCCAACAACCATAGTCTCCAGCTTAGACGATTTACTTAAATGCAAACCCGCAGTAATTGTGGAGGCTGCTTCGCAGCAGGCAGTCAAAGCCTACGTGCCGCGCATAGTCGCCGAGGGAATTGACGTGATAGTGATGAGTTCAGGTGCTCTACTAGAGCTAGACGTCTGCATGAGTAAAGTGCATGTGCCTTCAGGCGCCATAGGAGGCATAGACGCCATAACCAGCGCAGCCTTAGCCGGCGAAGTAGCGGTAACTCTCACTACGACAAAAAACCCGAAAGCGCTAGAAACCCAAGACAAAACGCCCAAAGTAATATACGAAGGCGACGCCCAAGAAGCCGCACGACTATTTCCCAGAGAGATGAACGTCGCCGCAACATTAGCCTTAGCTGTTAAACCCGCAAAAGTCAAAGTCACAGTCATAGCAGACCCAAATGTGAAACGAAACACTCACAAAATCGTCGTTAAATGGAAATTTGGAGAGATGCTGCTGCAATTCTCAAACGACCCCCACCCTGATAACCCAAGAACCAGCGCGCTTGCAGCATGGTCAGCCATAAAACTTCTTCAAACACTCCTCCTCAAACAGTGACTTTTATCTGTTCAGTTAAGCTACGTCTTGCATGTGCCCTGTTACTTGTGAACCTCCACCTGTTGATTCAAGATAAAAAAGGGCGTAAGCATGTCTTAAAGCAGCTGTCATGGAAGTAAATTAAAACCAGACAATCACTCTCAGGGCTAAGATGGGAACAACTCCAATAATCACAAACAAAATTGATGTTGAAACCATGTTTTGCCACGCATCCATTATGTGATTCGGAGAAATTTGACCTTTGTCGCCTACCGCGTAGTGTCCCTCTTTCTCTAACTGGACCTCCAAAGCCCCAGCCATGGCTGATATAGTCCAACCAGCATTTGGGCTAGCTGTCTTGTTTTTATCCCTGTGTAAAATATGCCACGCCTTCCTCCAGTTTGCACCCAACAAAGCTGCAGAAATAACCATTAACAACGCTGTAACTCGTGCTGGAACAAAATTAGCCATGGTGTCCAATTTAGCTGAAAACCAGCCGATATTCACGTGTACAGCATCTTTGTAGCCAACCATAGAATCTAAAGTGTTCACCACTCTAAACGCAATCGCACCTGGCACTCCAAAGAGGGCAAAGAAAAAGAGTGGCGATGTCACTCCGTCTGTGGTGCTCTCTGC
>JBNVCD010000092.1:0-372 GCA_050410875.1 Bathyarchaeia archaeon
TTGGCGCGTATATTGATGTTATTGTCTGCCAAAACTTTATCGATGTTGGCAAATACTCCTGGCACATCATGGTGGTGTATGAACAGCGTATAGACAGGTTTTTCCTCAAGTTCAATGCTCTCGCCTGCGTTAACCGCGTTTGAAAAGTCGCCGCCTGTCAAATAATTTGTAACGACACGCGCTATCTCGATGGCGGTTTCGCGTTGTGCCTCCACTGTTGAAGCGCCTAGATGGGGGCTAAAAATAACGTTGTCAAGTTCGCGAAGTTTATTTTTAAATTCTGCTCCGTCTGTTTTCGGCTCATCCGAGTAAACATCAAGAGCTGCACCTGCGATGCGTTTCTCTTTTAGAGCTCGGTAGAGCGCTTCTTCG
>JBNVCD010000092.1:382-4170 GCA_050410875.1 Bathyarchaeia archaeon
TAATGACGTATGCTGTTGGCTTCATCATTGCAAGCTCTTTTTCGCCGATTAAAACTGCTTTTCCGCCTGTGTGAATTGTGATGAAATCCGAGTTTTTTATGACTTCTTCTTTGGAAACAAATTTTATTTTTGCCTCTGCACAGGGGCATATGTCGTAACCTAAAACTTCCATGTCAAAACCGCGCCGCGCTAACTCGGCTACACGTTGCCCAATTTTGCCGCAGCCCAAAATGCCTAAAGTCTTGTACGAAAGTTCAACACCTTTAAGTTTGCTTTTTTCCCAAATCCCCTTTTTCAAAGTTTGATGCGCTTGAGGTATATTTCTTGCCACATTCAAAAGTAGGCATATGGTCAATTCAGCAACGGCGTTTGTGTTTCCAGACGGCGCAGTTTTCACAACAATCCCATGGTCCGACGCTGCATCAACGTCAATGTTGTCGTAGCCGACGCCTGCACGCCCAATAATTTTGAGTTTACCTTTTGCTCCCGCCTCAATTACTTCGCGAGTCACTTTGGTGGCGCTTCGCACAACCAACGCGTCAAATTGGCCAACGTCAGCTAAGAGCGCAGCGGCGTCACGCTTCTTAGTGTCTGTTTCGATGCCGTAGTCTTCAAAGAACTTTAAACCCTCTTTCTCTAAACCGTCATTCAACAATACTTTCATTCTATTTCGGCTCCTTCACACTTCAATTATTTTCCTTTTTACTCAAATTTTTGGATGTAGGATAACGCTTCTTCTACGTTTTGAAAGCCATATTTCACTGTGTTGAACTCTTTTTTAAGAGCAATGACGTCGGCTTTGACTTCAACTGGTTTGCGTTTACCCTTAATTACATCCAGCATCAAGTCACACAGATGTTTAATGTCGCCTTCACGGAAGCCTCTGCGGGTCACATCTTGGAAGCCTATACGTAAGCCTGACGGGTCACTTTTACTGCTTTGTTCGTCATAAGGTAAGAGGTTCTTGTTGACGATAATGTTTGCGTCTTCGAGGTCTTGGGCAACTTTATTGCCACCGCCAAAACTGCGGACGTCCACAGCTATCTGGTGTGAACGGGTGAAGCCTTTTTTCTCGCAGAGAACCTTTACGCCGTTCTCGTAGAGGTACTGCCCTGCCGTTTGTGCGTTCTTCACGATTTGCCTTGCAAGTTCGGCGCCGAACAATTTCATCTCTAAGGCAGCCATGCATAGCGCGGGTAATCTACCAAGGTGAGTGCTAGAGGCGCTCAATGGAAACACGGCGTACTGAATTTTTTTGATTGCTCTCTCCATCCGTGGACTGTTAAGATTACCCATTATTACGCCACCTTGCGGACCTGGAAACGTTTTATGAGTTGACGAGGAAATTATGTCCGCTCCTTCTTTGAGGGGGTCTTGGAAGACGCCGCCTGCGATTAAACCCAAAACGTGTGATGCGTCGTAAGCTACATAGGCGCCCACTTCGTTGCAGACTTCCTTTAACTCTTTGACGGGGTGTGGAAAGAGGAAAAGGCTACCACCAAATGTTACAATGCCTGGTTTTGCTGAGCGGATGACGTCAGCTGACCGATCAGGGTCTATGTTAAATTCATTTATGTCGTAAACATGGTTTATGTTTTCTAAACCAAGCACGTTGCCTGCTAAACCTGTATAATCATGCGAAATGTGAGCACCACAACTTAGAGGCGTGACAACCATCTTCCGGTTTTTAGCAGCCAAAGACAAACCTTTGAAAGTTGCCAAGTTAGCATGAGTGCCTGAAACGATTCGGACATCTGCCCAATTACATCCAAATAAACCTTTCATGATGTCAGTAGCGTAATTTTCAATTTGCGACATGTACTTTTGACCTTGGTAATAACGTGTTTTGACGTGTCCTGCAAGGTCATTTTCGCCTTCTGCATATCTTCCCTCCAAGTCAGAAGCAAGGGCCTGCATCTGTTTGACCGCGGGCGATTTGATTCCTTCACTGGCAATCATGTTTATGCATTCTACATCTCGATAATATTCGTGGTTACGAGTAGCTTCCACAAGTTTGAGAACGAGATCTGAGAAAGTTTCCATGTGTGAATCGTCCTCTATAGTAGATATCAAGCGAAAATGTGTTTGGCACTATTTAGCCCTTACTGGAATTATACAGCACTTACAAAGAGCTTTAGTTCCACTGCGAACTAGACGCTACACAATAGTCATATATTGTTTACACCTTTACTTTATGCAGTTTGATGCCTCATGAAGGACCTTTGGCGCAAACCTTACCATGTAGTTTTAGAAGTGGAGAACCGACAATGTGCCATAGTAAAGAAATGTTCCGCAATGGGGCTTACCCATTTGAAAGTGGTGGACGTCCGCAGTTCCAACAGTGGCTCAGTGAAACATCTTGTAGAACTGGATTCAGCAGAAGTTAAGAAGGTAAAGAACGTTGCTTCAGAATTTCAAACTATCCCTTCAAAAAGTGAAGGAAAAGCTTCAATTTGGTTAGAAAGTGAAGGTTGCGGTGTTTGCAACACCATCCTGTCTAGTGAAGCATTTCTTGTTTCTGGAAAAAGCATGGAAAACTTTACAATCATGTATAGTTTTCTGGTGCCTAGTTTTGAAGCATACAAAAAAATTATTTCAACCCTCAAAGATATGGGGCTTAAAGTGAATATCCTGAAGATGGGCCGTTTTGAACCTCACGCAGGAATTTTGACGGAAAAACAAGAGCGAATTTTTTGGTTAGCTCTAAAAGGTGGCTTTTTTGACTATCCGCGAAAAATTGACACAGTGAAATTGGCGGAGAAATTAGGGATCAGCCCTTCTACGTTGTCAGAGATTACACGGCGGGGCATGCGACGACTGTTAGAGCATTACTTTAAGGGACAAACTTGAAGGGTCTGTCCAAGCAAGTTTATGTTGAGCTTTCAAAAGTTTTGCTGCCTCTGTGACTGTTGTTTCTGCGACTACGACTGGGCATATTGTTTAGCTGAAGTTTTTGACCTATGGCAGTGTTGTAACAACACCCTTTTATGTGACTGCCTCAAGTACATGCGTGCCCGTCGATATGTGCCGCTTTATTATGCGTAGACGCCACGTGCACCTGAGGTTTTGGTGGAAGTATTTCCTATTCCTTTTTGCTCTTTTGTTCAAACAAAAACATTAAACGCGGCACTTTTTATTTGTATAATACAGCAGTTAAGTGTGCACTGTTCTGTTGACCCCTTAAATGTAAGGGGAAACATCTATGTGCATAGACAACTAACTGCATAACAAAGGTGAAACCTATAATGAGTCAAACTGAAATGTTCTGTTGGCAATGTGAACAAACCGCAAAAGGCACAGGCTGCACCTCATTTGGAGTGTGCGGCAAAAGCCCTGACGTAGCTAACCTGCAAGATCTGTTAATCTATCTGCTTCGTGGGCTCTCACAAGTTGCAGTTGAAGGGCGAAAAGTCGGAGTAAAAGACGAAAAAATCGATGTTTTCATTGCCGAAGCAACTTTCGCAACTTTGACAAACGTGAACTTTGATCCTGAGGACCTTGCAAAAAGGTACATCCAGAAAACCGTTGAACTGCGTGAAACTCTAAAAGCCAAAGTGAAAGCCGCAGGCGGCAAAGTAGCTTTTGGTCCAGCAGCAGATCTGATCCCTGAGAAAACAATCGATGGCATGGTAAAGCAAGGCAAAAAAGTAGGCGTGAAGGCGGATTCTCCAGATAACCCCGACCTGCAGGGTCTAAAATGGCTACTCATTTACGGCATCAAAGGCGTCGCAGCCTACACGTATCACGCCTATCGCTTCGGAAAAAAAGACGACAACGTCTTTTTTTCC
>JBNVCD010000092.1:4180-5233 GCA_050410875.1 Bathyarchaeia archaeon
TTGAGAAGGGGCTCGCAGCCACGCTAGACCCGTCTTTGGGCGTCAACGACTTTGTTGGCTTAGCGTTAAAATGTGGTGAAATAAACATACGCGCCATGGAGCTTTTAGACGCTGGCAACACCGAAGCTTACGGTCATCCTGTGCCAACTAAAGTCCCCTTAGGCGCAAAAAAAGGCAAAGCAATCCTCGTTTCAGGACACGACCTCATAGACTTAGAGAAAATTCTGAAACAAACAGAAGGTAAAGGCATCAACGTCTACACTCACGGCGAAATGCTCCCTGCCCACGGCTATCCAAAACTAAAGAAGTACCCCCACTTCTATGGTCACTACGGCACTGCATGGCAAAACCAAATCCGCGAGTTCGCAGCTTTCCCAGGCGCCATCTTGATGACGACAAACTGTATCCAAAAACCTGCTGACAGCTACAAAGCAAACATATTCACCAGTGGACCAGTAGGTTGGCCAGGTGTAAAACACATCGAAGACGAAGACTTTTCACCTGTTATTGCACGCGCACTAGAACTGCCAGGTTTTCCTGAAGACGTTCCGGGAAAATCAGTGATGGTTGGCTTTGCACGCAACACAGTATTAGGCGTAGCCGGCACCGTGATTGACGCGGTTAAAGCAGGCAAGATTCGCCACTTCTTCCTTGTCGGCGGCTGCGACGGCGCTAAACCTGGCAGAAGCTATTACGCAGAATTCGTTGAGAAGGCACCCAAAGACACCGTGATTCTAACGTTGGCATGTGGCAAATTCAGGTTCTTTGACAAGGAGCTTGGAGACATAGGAGGCATACCCAGACTGTTAGACGTAGGCCAATGCAACGACGCGTACTCCGCAGTGGTTATCGCCCAAGCATTAGCTAAAGCGTTTAACGTGGGCATAAATCAGTTGCCGCTCTCGTTGATTTTGTCATGGTACGAGCAGAAAGCATGCGCCATACTGCTGTCGCTTCTGTACTTAGGCGTAAAGAACATCCGCTTAGGCCCAAGTTTGCCCGCCTTCATAACGCCAAACATACTAAAAGTGCTCGTGGAAAACTTTAACATTA
>JBNVCD010000092.1:5243-6328 GCA_050410875.1 Bathyarchaeia archaeon
ATCAAATCTGCAGACGAAGACCTCAAAGCCATATTGGGCTAAGGCACCCCTCTTTTTTTATATTTTGTTTCTTTTTCTTTTTTTGTCCCAAAACTTCTTTATTTAAGTCTCCGTCTAAGCGAAGAAAGGAGACAAAAGTTGCGCCCACCACCACTGTTTACTAAAAAAGCAAAAGCCGTTGGCTTAACCATTTTGGCCGGTGTTTTGTGGGGCACATCATTTCCAATTATAAAAGTCGGTTTAGCAACTATCGATCCTTTTGCGTTTCTTTTCTGGCGTTTTTTTGTTTCCTGCCTTGCACTCCTCATCATTTTGATGGTATCCAAAAATTTTCGGCTACACATAACCGACAAGAAATTCGTTATTTTCTTAGGAATACTCAACGGTTTAGGCTACTTGCTTCAATACGTCGGTATGCCTTACACAACATCAGCTAAGGCTGCATTATTCATAAATCTGAGTGCCATGTGGGTTGCAGTGCTAAGCCCAAAGTTACTTGGTGAACATATTTCTCCAAAAAAAGCTGCAGGCGTTCTTTCAGGCTTAGTAGGCGTCGTTTTGGTGAGTACCAACTTGAACTTTTACAATTTAAGTCAAGGACAAGTAGTGGGCGATTCTTTGCTTATAATTTCAGGTGTGACGTGGGCGCTGTTTATGATCTACAACAAGAAATTCATGGTGAATTCAACATCAGCTCTTTCCCAGTCTATGAGTGGCGTGCTATTTTTTACCTTTTTAGCTGTTGCACCATTTGGCGTTTTGGCGGGTCCCGCCTTCTTTGCACTGGATGTTTGGGCTTGGATAGCAATTATTTATCAAGCAATTGTCTGCTGGCTTGTCCCCTATTACCTGTGGCTTGAAGGTCTTAAGCATCTTTCCGCGTCTACTTCTACCGTTTTGCTTTTGTCTGAGATAGTTATTGCATCCGTCGCATCTGTTTTAATCTTGAAAGAGCCTCTGAGCGTTTTCTCAGCAGTCGGCGCGTTGCTAATAGTTGCCGCCATCGTATTAGTTTCTGTGAAAGACAACTCTAACAATTCGAAGAAGTAGAATACTACGTTTTTCTTGAACTATGCTTAAACTTA
>JBNVCD010000093.1:0-299 GCA_050410875.1 Bathyarchaeia archaeon
AAAGTTCACAATTGCGCGGTTTACAAGAGACAGCGAGCATTTTGAAATCCTCGTTAAACCCCAAAAAGCCCTAGATTACCGTAACGGGAAAATCGCGGGTGTAACAGAGGTTTTAGTAGCTGAAACCATCTATTCAGACGCAAACAAGGGCACACGCGCAGCGGAAGAAAACCTCCGCAAAGCTTTTGGCACCACTGACGCCTTAAAAATCGCCGACGTCATCCTAAAAAAAGGTCAACTGCAACTCACAACCGAACAGAGACGTAAAATGGTTGAAGACAAACGAAAACAAATCATAG
>JBNVCD010000093.1:309-855 GCA_050410875.1 Bathyarchaeia archaeon
GACTACATTAGCAGGCAAGCCGTCGACCCCAAAACTAATCTTCCTCATCCGCCTCTGCGTATTGAAAACGCTATGGAGCAAATCCGTTACCCCATAGACCCATACAAGTCCATAGAAGAGCAAGCCCGCGACATCATAAAGCTCCTGCGCCCAATTCTACCGCTCAAAGTGGAGCAACTGCAAATAGGCGTTACCATACCAGCAGCGTATGCTGTGCGCGCTTACGGCGCCATCAAAGCCTACGGCGCCATCAAACGCGAAGAATGGCGTTCTGATGGTTCATGGTGGGGCGTTTTGGAGATGCCCGCTGGCAGCTATGCCTCTTTCCTCAATAAACTAGGAGACGTAACAAAAGGCTCAGGAGAAGCCAAGGTCATCAATTAACCAACTTGAAAACCAACTATGAATAAAACGGAGGAAACCAATAAAATATGCCAACCTTTTTCGAAGAAAAACAGCTGGTAACACCCGGAGAACTTCTTGCAGAAGGTGACTACCAAGCTGGAGAAAACACATACACTGAAGGCGGAAAAATCTTCGCCGCCA
>JBNVCD010000093.1:865-3571 GCA_050410875.1 Bathyarchaeia archaeon
GAATCGGACTTGTTGACTGCGAAAACAAAAAAGTCAATGTAGTCGCTCTGAGAGCATTTTACACTCCAAAACCCGGAGACATAGTCATCGGTTCAGTCATAGAAGTCGGATTCAATGGCTGGACAGTCGACATAAAAGCGCCATACAGCGCACTTCTACGTGCCTCAGACGTGCTTAACCGACCGTTCAAACCACAAAACGACGAACTCAGCCAAGTCCTCGACGCAGGCGACCTGATTGTTGCAAAAATCGCCTCTTACGACCGAGCCCACGACCCCCAACTCACAGTTGGCGAACCCGGATTGGGAAAAATCACCCGGGGGCAAATCATGCGCGTCACACCCACTAAAATTCCACGTGTCATAGGACGAAAGGGCTCCATGATCTCCATGATAAAGCAGGAAACAGGTTGCCAAATCATCCTAGGTCTAAACGGTATGGTTTTGGTCACTGGAAAAACCCCTGCTGATGAGGAACTTGCTATGGCAGCTATCCAAAAGATCGAGGACGAATCACACACTACCGGCTTAACCGACCGCATCACCCAACTGCTCAAAGAGGCTAAAGCTAAAAGGGAGGAAAACAAAAATTGAGTGACAAACAAGAAAAATTGATTGATAAAAAAGGTATAAGACTTGACGGCAGAAAAGCCGACGAGTTAAGACCCCTAAAACTTGAAGTAGGCGTTTTACCCAACGCTGACGGTTCCGCATACATCGAACACGGAAAAAACAAAATCCTAGTCGGAGTTTTTGGGCCCCGCGAAATGCACCCCAAACATCTATCACGCCCCGACCGCATGGTTCTGCGATGCAGATACCACATGGCGCCGTTTAGCGTTCAAGAACGCAAATCGCCTGCCCCTTCACGACGTGAAGTGGAACTAAGCAAAGTCATCCGCGAAGCCCTAGAACCAGCGTTGTTCTTGGAGATGTATCCACGTACAGGAATCGACATATTCGTGGAGATCTTGCAAGCCGACGGCGGAACTCGCTGCGCAAGCATCACGGCAGCTGCTTTAGCGCTGGCGGATTCAGGCGTACCTATGCGTGACCTTGTAGTGGCATGTGCAGCAGGCAAGGTCGATGACACCGTCGTCTTGGATCTATATGACGCTGAAGACAAACTGGGAGTGGCAGACGTTCCCGTGGCTTACATGCCTAACTTGAACGCTGTAACTCTGCTTCAGATGGACGGCATCCTCACTCCTACCGAGTTCGAAAAAGCCGTGAGCATGGCGATTGACGGATGCAAAAAGATTTATGCAATGCAGAAGGAAGCGTTGAAAACTAAGTATATGAATATTAAAGAAGAAACTCAGGAGGAAGCGGAAGAGTAATGTCTACCTTAATAACTAAAGTTCGCCAAAAACAGCTTAGCCAGCTAATCGAGAAGGGTAAACGTGTTGACGGCAGAGGCCTCACAGATTTCCGAGATTTCAAAATCGAAGAGGGCCTTATCGAACGCGCTGAAGGCTCAGCTAGACTTTTGCTGGGAAAAACTGATGTTCTAGTAGGCGTAAAAATTGAAACCGGTGAACCCTTCCCAGATACGCCCAACGAAGGTGTCTTAACCGTAAACGCGGAGCTTGTGCCATTAGCATCTGCAAGTTTTGAGCCTGGACCACCCGACGAAAGCTCCATCGAACTGGCAAGAATTGTTGACCGCGGAATCCGCGAGTCAAAAGCCATAGACAACGAGAAACTTTGCATCGAAGCCGGAAAAAAAGTGTTCGTAGTTTTCGTGGATATCTATGTACTCAATCACGACGGGAACCTCATTGATGCATCTGCTTTAGCCGCGGTTGCTGCTCTGATTAACACAAAAATGCCCAACTACGAAATCAAAGATGGCGAAGTTGTGATCAAGCAGGGCTATACTCCGTTGCCTCTGAAAAGTAAACCCATAACAATCACTGTTGGGAAACTAGGCGACAAGCTGTTGTTAGACGCCGGTCTAGAAGAGGAACAAGTGATGGACGCGCGTATTTCATTGGCAATCAATGAAGAAGGCAACATTTGTGCAGTCCAAAAAGGCGGCTCAGGATATTTCACACCACAACAGATAATAGAAGCCTCGAAGCTTGCTCAAGAAAAGGCTGCGGAACTCCGCAAGAAACTCAAGTGGTGAAAACAGTAATGGCAAGGACAAAAAAAGTTGGTCCAACAAGAGGCTTAGGGACACGTTACGGTGCCACAGTTAGGAAGCGATACATAAAAGTTATCGCTGGCTTGAAGACAGAGCACAGATGCCCCCAATGCGGTTTTGTCAAAGTAAAACGCAAAAGCGTGGGCGTTTGGCAATGTGGCAAATGTAACTTCACCTTTACTGGTGGAGCCTATTTGCCGGCAACAAAGCTCGGCGCCGTAGCTAAACGTGCCGCAAAAGGTCTGCAGGAAGCAACCACGGCTGTGGCTGAAGAAGAGGTCGACTAAAACCTTTTCTTTATGCTCCCTTTTACCTATGTTTGCTTAAACATATTTCTTTGAGTTCTTTTCTATTGTTCTCAGAGGCAAATCTATGGCTGCAAAAGCTACTGTCCGTTTGCCGTTTACATCAGAAAAGCTCCTACAAGCGCTCATAAACGCTTTGAAACCCGAGGTTAACAGCCAGACTTCCCGTTCTAAAGTAGCCCTTTCACGAGAAAATTTAACTTGTGTGTTGACTGTGGAGGCACAGGACACGGTAGCGTTGCGGGCAGCGTTG
>JBNVCD010000093.1:3581-6203 GCA_050410875.1 Bathyarchaeia archaeon
TGCCTATTTACGATGGATAAACTCAACAATAAGCGTCCTTGAAACTTTGGAGAAGCAAACCGTTTAAGCTTGGTTTTTACGCAACTTTTTAAAATCTGTAGTTTTACTCACTAGTAAGCGATCACACTTTGAAGGCTTTAATTCTGTTCTGGTCAGGTACAGGGAACACCCAGAAAGTCGCCGAGGCACTCAAGAAAGGCCTCCAAGACATGCAGTCAACGTTACTTTAAAGACGCCTAAAGAAGCACAGGATGAAGATTACTTTAATTATGACCTAGTTTGCGTTGGTTCTCCATCCATTCAGTGGCACCCTGCGAAGGCAATGGATGACTTCCTAAAAAACAAGTTAGACTTTTACCGTAAACAAGGCAAAATTAGACCTTGCGCACCAAAAATCCCTGGCAAATACGCGCTGATTTTCGTAACTTATTCTGGTCCTCACACAGGAATTGACGAAGCTACACCTGCCGGCAAATATATGCGCCAGTTCTTTGAACACCTAGACTTCAACGTTGTTGATGAATTGTATGTGCTCAGCGAGTTCCATGGTTCAGAGGAAAACAGCACCGCAGGCAGAATGGGCGATATACGTGGGAAACCCACTGCTGAGGAGCTACATAAAATTAGCGACCACGTCAAGCTATTAGTCAGCAAAATTTTTTCCTAATCTTTTTTTGAGAAAGACCGCTTAAGCCTCGTCTGCTCTCCGTCAAAGACGACTGGTTGTCTCCAAATGACTTTTCCAAGTGGTTTTTAGCTGAAACTGTATCCTAGTCGATGGGTAGAGCTCTGCGTTTACAACCTGTTCATATAGCTATGCGAGTTGCTGCCTGCAAATGTACTAGTTCTTCAGCGTTTACCATTAATGGTATCTCCTTTTTGGTTCTGGCTTCAAGTTAGCATTTTTAGTTCTTTTTCCTCGTTTTTCGGGTTCAATTTGGAGATTGTAGCTCTGGGTATTCTTCAAAGTATTATGCGCTGCCACAACCGCGTGCACCGAAGTTCGGCAAGGCTGCGGCGTGAATTTAAACCTTTATTTTTTCGGTGTGTATAGCCTTCTATTTGAGGTTGCTTGGTTGGTGACAGTTGAAACAGTTTATGAGGTTCCTTCTTGGAGTCAGATTTACGCTTTACTTTTGAAGCAGGCTGCGGCTATTCGTAGGTGCGGTTTTAAGCCTGACGTTATTGTCGGCGTCTGCCGCGGCGGTTGGTTACCTGCACGTTTTTTATCAGATTTGCTGGAGAATCCGAATTTAGCGAGTGTTCAGGTTAAAAGTTATGTTGGTATTGGCGAATTCCATCAACCTGTGCTTTTGCAGGAGGTGTCAGTGGCGGTTGCCGGTAAACGTGTGTTGGTTGTGGATGATGTTGCGGATTCAGGGGGGAGCTTGAAGTTTGTGAAGGAACACCTCTTGGAACAAGGTGCCGTGGAAGTGAAAACATCCACATTGTATTTCAAGCCTCAGAGCGCGTTTACGCCTGATTTTTACGCTAGGCAAACCAGTTGCTGGGTTGTTTTCCCATGGGATGTTAAGGAAGCTGTTAGGGCGATTTTTGAGGCAAATAAACATGACTCTGCGAGGCTTACTCGCGAAACTGGCCGGCTTGAGGCTGCAGGGCTGCCTAAACGGCTAATAGAGAGGTTTCTGAAAGAGTTCTCCGAGGTGCAAACATGTTAAAGTCGATAGAAGGGTACGGCAGATACGTAGAAATTGCAGGATTTGCAGACGTGACAATTGGTGATGAAAAAACCTTCGTGTCTGATGTCCGCTGTAGAGTGCCAGAAGGTGTTGAACTGCAGTTTTTTGATGCCTCCGTGGTTGCTACGTGGCAGCATCTGTTTTTTGCAGTTTTGAACGCGCTGGTGGCCTTCAAAAATGGGCGCAACATTTCCAAGAGTTTAGCTGTGGAAATTGTGCTTTATGCGTCTGGGCAACGACAAATCAGGAAAGCCATAGAACGTGTTGGTGTAAAAGTTACGTCGAAGAATGTAGCCGCTGTGATAATAGGCTGTGATGCGGCTTCAGTGCAGCGTGCTCTAACCATTGTTAAAGAGTGTATAGGTGTGGAACCTGATGATTCAGTTCTTGAGTTGTCAGAGCCGAAGATGCGGCTGATAAAGCGGGTTTTCGACATTTCAGATGTACAACTTGCTGCTGCCCCCGAGGGAAAGAGTGCCGAGCAAGCTTTGGTTGATTTGATTCTTGAAAATATGGCTCTGCTGTCCACGCAGCTATAGGCGGTTAAAGCGTTTTTTCTTTCAGGACGCTAATTATGTCGTCTGGTCTGAGTAGAGAGATGCCTGTGTAGCCGCCGAGCACTTCGATGAGCAGAATTTTATCAGGGTTCTTTAAGTTTACCTTGTTTGGTATGACAGTGGCGGCTGCTTCAATTAAGTCGCGACTGTGCAGGTTTGTGAAGCGTTTTTCAACAGTCACCCTAAACGTTTCGTTTTCCGCTATGCATGTAGCAAATTCGGTGACGGCTTGCCTGATTTCCGCGAGATCTGTATGAACTACTTTTTGAATTGGCATCACCCGGAGGGCATATCTAAATTCGTAAGGGCGTATTTGCAGAATATCGTGGAATTTTCCGATGGTTTCTATTGGGTTTAGACTGGTT
>JBNVCD010000094.1:0-6201 GCA_050410875.1 Bathyarchaeia archaeon
GGCGGCTCGCCTGAGCGAATCAGTCTGTCACGTGATATAGAGCGGTTAGGTGGAAGTGTTGACTTCTTTACTACTCATGACTACACTATGATAGTGGCTGACGTGTTGCCTGAGAAGAGTTGTGAAACAACAAAAATTCTCTCTAGACTACTGTTTGAGTCGCAGTTTGCAAAAGAAAACTTTGAGAAGGAACAAAAAATTATCCTTCACGAGATCGCTGAAGCAAAAGATAATCCGTGGGTACAACTAGACGAGATGCTTACGCGGTGTCTCTACAGGTTTCATCCTGTGAGAAATCCTGTATCAGGCTACGCCAAAACCGTGCGTGGTTTAACATTAAAAGACATAGAGCAAACGCACCTTGCACAGTACGTGCCGAGCAACATCGTTTTAGCATTAACAGGGCAGTTCACCAACAATCACAAAGAGGATATACTTCAAACCTTTGGAGCTGCCGAAAACCGTGGTGGCTCAGTTGTCAACAGCCCCGTCGGCGTAGAAAATAGCCGTCCGCAGGGCGGCGTTGCTAGACGGAGATCTGGGCTTTCTCAAGCGTACCTCAGCGTAGGCGCAAGAACTGTTTCCGGAAAGCATCCTGACATTCCAGCGCTTGAACTCATCAACATCATCATGGGAGGCGGCGCCAGCTCCCGTCTCTTCATTGAAATGCGGGAAAAAAGAGCTCTTGCCTACAATGTCCTCTCCAGTCAAGAATGTGGCATGGACTACGGTTACTTCCACATAGACTGCGCTGTGAAACCTAAGAATGTGGACAGGGCTGTTCGCCTTTTATTTGGGGAGCTGCAGAAAATTCAGGCTGAAGAGGTTTCTGACTTGGAGCTCAGCAGAGCTAAAGATATGATTCTGGGGGCCATTTGCCGAGAGGTTGATAGCCCCGTTAACCTGCCTGAAACTCTGGCAAGCATGGAGATGCTGTTTAACAGCGAGACTTCTCTAATCGAGTACATTGATAAGGTGAAAGCCGTCACGGCAAAAGACATAGCTGAAACGGCAAGCAAGTACTTCCACGAAAGCAACTGTTCTGTTGTGACTCTAACTCCAAAACCTTAAATGGCTGTTACTGGGAAAGCCTGCATAAGTGTATGCGCTTTCTTAGCGACATCTTCTAAGGTGGGTTGTGGAAGCCCCAGTTGCCTCGCCAGCTTTTTTGGGTCCTCTTCCGTCATCTGTCTTATTAAGACGATGCCTGCGTCGCTTAGCCTTTCCTGAATTTTTCTTGGTAACCCTCTGATGCACGTCAATGGATACAAATGTTTCACTTCGATCATGGAGCGTAAATCAAGGTGCTGTGGCAGACTCCAGCCGATCTGCACAATTCCCCTGCAGGCGCCGTAACGTGTTGCTTGCTCTGAAAAGCGTGTGTTCGTCACGATCATGGCGCGGTCCACTTTTAGCTCGGTTATTCCTAAGGTGAATCCTTCCGAGGCATCTTCCAGCACTGCGCGGGCGATGCGGCTTTCATCCAGCCCTGTTGGAGTATGATACTTTACGTGGTGTTTTGCCTCCACAAAGTATGTTATGCCGTTTTTCTTTGCGATGGCGTCCACCTCGTGTTCTACGCATTTTCCTTTGATTATCGTGTTGGGTGTGACTTCAAAGCCGTGGTGTGCTAAAAGTAGCTGCACAAAAACTTCAAAGTCAGGTTTTGAACGCATTAAACTTAGTCCTCGTCGCAGATCAATGAAATTCCGTGTTTCAGGGCGATATTTCGATAGGAACCTGAAAATCATCTGCAGTATCTTTGCAGTGGAGATGCCGTTGTAAACTCTGCTTTCCACTTTTGCGGCCACTTCAAAGGCAACCTGCTGGGAAGCGCCCAGACGTAGACAGGTTTGAACCACCTTATTTTTGTCAAATGGTTGCTTGGCGCCGTTTGCCTTAGTCACAAAAACGCTCACGTCTACCCCTCTGCTACAAGTTCACGGCGTTGAGGAAAAGCCAGAACTCTTCGATACACCTGATTGTACGTAGCTCCAAATATTCAGGCTTAAAATTTGCGTCTTCGCCGGAGGAAACTTTGAAGTAGCCCACTGTATGCGGGTAATTTTGTTCGACAAGCGGGCTTTCCAAAAACTCTCCCAACCGCACCCATTTTTCGCTCTGCGACGCCGCTGATTTTCTGTTCACCACCAGAACCTTGTAGTTGAGGTACTTGCCCGAATTACTCTCTAGGGGGAAGTGGACTATGTGGTCGATTTCTTGGAAGTGAAATTTTTTGAAGTTGCCTTCCATTTTGTTTCTGTGACTTCAATGGTTCAACAGTGTATTTAAGGCTCACCTTAAAACCTCTTATGCTGTCTAAAGTAAAATTTGCAGTTGTTGGCTGCTGCATGCTTAATTGAGAGAGCGCGACGCAGCCTAGTGCTTTCCCCTCTTGTGTTTATCTCTGTTTTTTTTTTTAAAAAAAAGTGTATTGCTTATTTTCCGTAGGCTGTGACGCCTATGGTTGCAATGACTGCTGTCACCACGATGATTACAACTGCTACGTTGACGAATAAGTCTGCGTAGGGTAAGCCGTACTGGGCTGGTAGCGTAGCTAAGACGGCGGCGGCTAAACCACGCGTTAGAATGGCGGTCATTAATTTGTTTTCTGTTTTCATTTCGCTTTTCCAAGTGGACAGCCAAACGGCGCCGTAGCGTACTATGAGAAGCAGTACTGACAAAACTATGCCCACCAAGACCACGTTTAAATCTGAAAACGTGGCCATAAGGCCTAAAAACACAAAGAAGAATGTTCGGACAAGAAAGGCGATTTCTGACTCAAAGCGTCTTAGCCCCTCTGTTACTGCGAATTCGCCGTTGGCGGAGAGTTTAAAGAAGCGCAGGATTTGCTCTTCGTTGCCTAGCATTAAGCCGAAGAGTAGCGCGCAGAGGGCGCCGCTTCCTCCTAAGCTTTCGCTGAATGCGTAAGCAAACAAAACTACTGCTAACGTTAAAATGTACGAGAACGGCAAAGCGTTTACGCGGCGCATCATAAGCAGCCAGATGAGCCCCAGAAATACGCCTATGCCTGCGCCTATGAGGAATTTGCCGCCTATGTCAACGGTCATCAAACCGTAGTTTGTTTGTCCTGTTACTATTATGCCTATTATGCCTAAGCTGACGACAATGCAGAGTATGTCTGTGATGGCTGACTCCAAAATAAGGGTGGTGGCGGATTTCTCGCTTATTTTTATTCTGTTCGCTAGTGCGATGACAACTATGCTGCTGCTGCCTCCGCATACGCTGCCTAACAGCAGACCGTAGAGCAGCGGCAAACCTAAAACGAATATGGATACTGCAGCGACGATAAAGACGCTGAAGAGGAAGCCTAAAACTGCTAGGGCGACAGCTCGGGGACTATTTGAAACTACTTTGCTTAGCTGCAAGCCCATGCCGCCGTCAAACAAGATGTACACTAACGCTAACGCCGCCAAGTAAGGCGCAAACACCTGCGTTGCTGACGTGTCAATCACGCCGAAGATGGGTCCTGCAAGGGCGCCTATAAAAATCAGTAGTAGCATGTCGGGTACACGTGTCTTTTTGAAAAGAAAATCTGCTACGAAACCAACAATGATAACTGCGGCGCTTATCATAAGAGTGGCTGAGATTATGTCGACCATGGCTCAGTTATATAAGAGGTGGCGTATGCTTTAAAAGGTTAACCATCCCTTGCCTGTTTTTCGGCGCAGCTAACCTGTTCAACATGCAAAAACGGTGAACGTGCATGTTTAATTTTCTGAGTTGTGGTGCATCAAGGATGTCTGGTGGCGAATATGCAGACGTATCTTTTTGATGAAACACTGACTTTTGTTTGTGGCAGATGCACACGCAAGCGGGACTTCGCGTGCGAAGTATATGGAGTACCGGGTGGAGTGTCTTGGGGGCTTGTCAAAAGTTACGAGTGTGCAGCTTGTTTGCTTTTTTAGTTTTTTGATGCGGTGTGTTTAGTTTTTGTTCTCTTGAAAAGGCTTATGCCTATGATGATTGCTGCGGTTGCGGCTAGGCTTGCTGCGCCCAGCATTAGCAAGTTGTTGTTTTGAGTTTGTGTGTTTGGTTCAGGTGCTGTGGGCTTTACTGTTTGGGTGGGTGGCTGGGGGTTTTCTTTGTTAATGTTAAAGTTGACAATTTGGAAGTTGGCGGGTGTGCCCCAATTTTGGCTGACGGTCCACATCAGCAGGGTATGTGTGCCTTCAGTTACAGCGTTTAGTGTAGTGTTGGTGTTGGCTTCTGTTTCCTCTTGTTGATCCAAGCTGTATTTTACCTTCAAAGCTGTGTCGGTTAAAGTGAACGTTAAGGGTATGTTGTCTGCGCTGTAGTTGCTGTTTGTTGGTTCTAAAACTTTCATTTGTGGCTCAAGGGGGAAGCTGTAGGGTGTTGTCAGCGGGTACCTGTCTACGTCGGGGGTAGCTTCTATGGTGTAGTTTTTGCCGTTGACTATGATGGGTTCCGCATGAGGCGAGGTGTCCACAGTGTGGGGTGTGTCGCCGACGCCGTCGCCGTTTGCGTCGTTGCCTTTGTAGTCGCTCCAGTAGTTGCCTTGGTTGTCTTTGTCCCAGATGTTGTGGGAGGGTGTCACGAACGATGAGGTGACTAGAGCGTTGGCGTGTATGTCCAGAATCTGGTGTGTACGGTAAACGCCGTTGCGCACTTCTATGGTGATTTTAAAGTTGTTGCAGGTGAACGTGTTGTTTTGGGCGTTGTTTAGATCTACTGTGACAAACTTGTTGTCTGCGACGTTGTTGCCTGCTATAAAGTTGTTGTTGGAGAGGTAGGATAGTGTGATGCCTGCTCTGCCGTTGCCTTCAATGCGGTTTTCTAGTAGCCGGTTGTTTGAGGAGCCTGAGAACTCTACGCCTGTGTAGTTACATGTTATTGTGTTTCGGCTAATTATGTTGCCTGTGCAATTTTCTACGTTTAAGCCAACGTGGCCGTTGACTATTTGATTTTCAGCCACTGTGTTGTTGTCTGAGAATTTGAGGTGGATGCTGCTTTGGCTGTTGTCTGTAAAGCGGTTTTTCACTATTTTGTTGTTGGCTGAGTTGCTGAGGCATATGCCGTACTGGTTGTTTTCGAGTTCGTTGTTGATGACTAGGGAGTCTGAAGTTGAGGTCAAGCATAGTCCCCGCATTTGGTTTTTGATGGTTAAGTTTTGTATTATCATGCGTGTGCAGTTGAACAGGAAAACGTAGCCTGCCTCTGCTGGCACTGTTTTATCATGCTGGTTAACTGCGTAATAGAGCGGTGCGCCGTTGATGGTGTTGGAGAGGTCTATGCTGTTTTGGTAGCCGTCTTGGAAGTTGACGTGTTCCCGCTCGTTGTCTTTAAACCTGTTGTGGGTGAAGGTGTTGTCTGAAGAGTAGACAGTGGCTCCGTAAACGTTTTTGGCTACGTCGTTATCGTTGACTGTGTTGTTGGTGGCCTGCAGCAAGGTTAAGCCCACGTTGTTGCCTGTTAGGTTGCAGCTCCTGACTGTGGAGCCTGTGGTGCCTGCCAGTAATACGCCTTGCCCATTGTTTTGCAGCTGAAGGTTCTGTACAGTTATGTTGCGGCAGTTCACCAGCGCCACGTAGCCCGCGTCAGCAGGGGTTACCTTGTCTTGCTGTCCCACCCAGTAAATTATGGGTTTGCCGTCCAGCAGGTTTGACGTGTCAATGTCCTGAACTAGGTTGCTCAGCGGCGTATCTTGGTTGGCTTTAATGCCGAAGTTGTATTTGTTTGTGGAAGGCCAAAAGAAGGTTCTCTCCCCGTTAGATACGGAGTTGTTTCTGAAGATGTTGCGGGGCGAATCAGAAATGTAGACGCCGTAGCCATCGAAGATGCTTCCCTGCAGGCTGTTGCGGGTGAACGTGTTGTTGCTGGAGCCATCTGTAACGTATATGCCGTTTATGCTGTTTACCACTCTGTTGTCTGCAACGCGACTGTGAGATGAGGCGTTAACCAGTATGCCTGTGTCAAAATTTACAATTAAAAGATTTTTCACGGTTACGCTGCTGCAGCCTTCTAAGACGACGCCTGTCCGAGGCGAATACCAATCTATCGCCACAACGGCAAAGCCCGCCCCATCCAATGTTACGCCGTCACATTCAATTTTAAAGCCAAAATTCGTCAAGTTACCCTGCAGCGTATAGGTGTTACCTGACTTGGCAACGGGCAGGTCAGCGGGGGAGAGGGAGCCATCTGCGTGGATGTAGATGACGC
>JBNVCD010000095.1:0-2393 GCA_050410875.1 Bathyarchaeia archaeon
GGTGGTTTAGCCTATGCTCCATGGGTTTTGGCTTCGTATGGAATGTTTCCGTCTGATCTGGTTTTTATTTTTGTAATTGTTGGCGGCGTTTCTCCAACGATTGCCGCGTTTATAGTAGCCAAACTTGAATTTGAGAGAGGCGGAATTGAATATTTGTTTGGTCAATTTGGCCGCAAGGGCTTTTCAAAATGGTGGTTTTTAGTGGCAATTCTTCTTCCATTGGCTCTTGCAATCTGTGCGATCTTGCTATGGTCCATAGCGGGAGGAGCATACACTCAGGACTTATTGAAGTTGGCAGAGTTTCCGCTGATCCTAATTACGAGTTTCTTGATGAATATGTGGGAGGAAATAGGGTGGAGAGGCTACGCTTTACCCGCACTGCAAAAGAAACACAATGCCCTCATTTCGAGCCTAATTGTTGGGGTGTTTTGGGCGCTGTGGCACTGGCCGCATTTTGCGGTCAAAGACAGCACCATGGCGGTCAACTATCATAATTTCCTCTGGTTCGCTGTTTTCACGCTTTTTTACTCGATCTCTTATACTTGGCTTTACAACGCTACTAAAGGAAGCCTGTTTACTGCATCACTATACCATGCATCCACAAACGCAGCAAACATCATACTGTTTGTTGAAGCAAATATTGCCACTTCCATATTTCCATCCTATTTTTTGATAGTAATAATTCTCGCCCTCTTCCTAGTTTTTGTATTTAAACCAGATTCTCTATGCGGCAAAAAGGAATACCAGACCAGTTCCAAAGGATCAGATTAGAAACTGCAGTGTAAAAGGTTTGAATCCTTCAAATGGAAACTTATGAAGAGTTCTGTTAACGACGACTAATAGAAAGTTCTTTCAGACTTGTCTCACTTAGTTTGGCAATTGGGGGTAACTTTTTATCAACATCGCATTAACAAGTGATTAGTGCTGTTCATCTTTTATTCAACTTCTATCTTAAGCCTGCCCTTCTTCAGTGTAATTTCTCCTTATCATTTTTCTGAAAAACAATTATTTCTCCTGGCTTTACCTTGAGCTCTCTTTGAATGGAGCTGGATAGATACAGTTGTCAGGTGCTGCTGATTTTGCTGTAAGGTATTCCTTCTTCAAAAGTTTCCTGTATCTCATATTCTTTTCCGTCTTTTTCGGATCATAAAGCCTATACTTTCCCAGGTCCTTCTCATAAAAAAGGAACTTAGGCATGCTTGGGTAATGATGGGATGAACTGTGATTTACGCTGCAACCAGCTCTTTTCTATTTCCGTTAGTAACGTGTAAAAGAACAACTCCAAACACTTTTGCACTTGGCAGCGACTAATCGAACTTACGTGTTAGGTTTAGACCTCGGTTTAAATTCTCGGAATTTTAAAAATGGAAAAACTTGATCACTTTGTAAGGGTTTAGGAAGAAGTCGGAGTTCAAAAATAATCAAGGCTGCCAAACGGATTTAGTCAAGTTTTGCCATCTCGTTCTTCTTCATTTGTTTTTGGTTAATATTAAATAATTAAGGTGCAATGTCATTAAGTAATGGTGTGCCTGCATGCCTTCGGAAAACGGCTGGAGAGTTTCTTCAGCGCCGTACCCGCTTATAGTTGGCTCTGGAGAAACGTACTTCCTGATTTTGAAGGCTCCTATAGTGTAGAGTCCGTTTGCTGAGCCGCCCCAATAAAGTATTACTCTATTGGGCACGTGATCGTTAACTTCAGCATGGGTGACGCCTGCACTACAGTAAACGTTGCAGGTGTCGTTTAGAAGTTTTTCAAACCTGAAACTAAAGCCTATATTGCCTGAGCTTACTGTTGCTGATTTGTCGCCATCTATGACGTCCCATAATATTTTGGCTCTATAACCTGATGTTGATGTGCTTTGATACTCGTAGTATCTGGTGGCGTGCATTATGCCGTATCCTGTGCTCCATGAGCCAAAGTGAACCGCGAAAGTCCCATATCAAGTCGCAGATGAATAGCTGTGTGATGAATAGGCGGGGCTGGTTCAGGAGTTGGCTTTTTTGCAGTTGCTTGTTGCTGGCTGTTTCTGCCTTGAAATATCAGGTATAGTAGGGCGGGTGTGCCGTAGCCTATGGCTAATGCCATCAAAAGCATTGGAAGCATCTGGGCTAAACCATCTGGTAGCATGTGGCTCTCTCCCTTAAGCAGGCTTCGAGTATGGCTGCGAAATGGAAGGTTTCAAGCTTTTCCGTAAGAGGAAATAGGCTACGCGGGTGTATCGGTTTTATATCCGTTAATGGTGCTCCGGCCGGGATTTGAACCCGGGTCCGTGACTCGAGAGGCCACTATACTTGACCGGACTATACTACCGGAGCGTTTAGCTAACCTATTTTTCAAATGCACTTGCGGTATATAGCCGCTTCGTCTTTTATCGTGGCGCTCTACATGTATT
>JBNVCD010000095.1:2403-6143 GCA_050410875.1 Bathyarchaeia archaeon
ATTCAAAGCCAGTTTTAACGGTTTATTCTTCTCGGTGATCTTTAACTTCAACTGCTCTGCGTCGCAGCCATTTGAAATCTTGTGGGGCAGCCCTATGATGGCTTTAAGAAAACTCCGCCGGCTTCTCCAAGACTGGATCACTCTTTAAATATGCAGGGCAGTCAGAGTTATAAAAGGGAAAAACGTGGGTTTGCGCGGATGGAAAGTGCGTCTTTGAAGGAACCATCACAGAAGCTTTTAGAGTTAAGCTATGAACGTCTCCATCGGGGTGTTTAGGGATACAGAATGTTTGATGGTAAACTGTTTTCGGATGTTGTTCTGCTTGTTGCATGCTACGTTTATGTTGTGGCGGTGATCGTTGCTTCAGGCAGGGTGCCCAAGTTTTTTGGGTTTTCAGGTAAGTACGCAAGGAAGTTTTTGCATGTGATGATTGGCAATTTGCCTTTCATAATTCCCTTCTTTACGTTAAACTCGTTTCCGCTGAACTTCCCCTTTTTTGTTGCAGTACCCTTCATACTGGTAACGCTTCTAGCTACGCCTTACTCGCCCAGCCGCGCTTTAGGAGAGCGCCTTAAAGGTTTAACGGGCATAACTGAAAAGGGACACCACCTAGGACTTGTTTACTACGCTGTGTCCTACACTCTTTTAGCGTTCTTCTTTGCTTCTAAACCCTACATAATCGCGGCGGGTGTGCTGCCGATGGCTTACGGCGACGCCGCAGCAGCCCTAATAGGCGAAAAATACGGCAAAACGCAGTATCACGTTTTCGCCAAGAAAAGCCTTGAAGGCTCCGCCGCCATGCTTCTGGCGAGCTTTCTAAGCGTCGAGGTTAGCTTGCTGTTCTTTTCCACACTCTACGCGTTACCGTTGCTCCCTCTCACGGCGGCAGCGTTAGCGGCTGCGCTGGTTGCCACCGCCGCTGAAGCTCTTTCCCCCTTAGGCTTTGACAACATCACAGTGCCACTGCTTGGCGCATCAGTTTTTCTGCTGCTCAGTGGAGGAATATAAAATCCCCTTCATAGTCATAGATGGCTTAGACGCATCGGGAAAAACCACTCAGGCCCTGCGGTTAAGCCGCTTCCTGCAAAACCAAGGCAAAACATTCTGCCTCCGACTGCACCCCTCCGCCGACAACTTCTTTGGTTCTCACGCTCAGCAGTTTCTCCAATCCAGCGGAAAGAGCGCTCACTTTGCTTCCGCGCTGTTCTACATGCTTGATGTACTGTACTCTGTGCTGCAGTACAGCAGGTGGCGCAGTTGTGACTACGTCATCTTTGTGCGTTACCTGCTGGGAACAGCGTATTTGCCCTCGCCAATATACAAAGTGGCGTACCACTTCTTTGCCGCCATAGTTCCAAAACCTGAAAAACTGTTCTTCATAGATGTGAAACCGCAAATCGCCTACGAGAGAATCATGAAAAGGGCAGAGAAAGCAGCAGTTGAAATGTTTGAAAAACCAGAAGCCCTTCAAAAAATCAGAAGAAGAGGGCTAGAGTTAGCAGCGATTGGCAGATGGCTAATTGTAGACGGAGGAAAACCCGCAGACGACGTTGAATTGACCATTCGAAAGGCACTTGGGCTTAACTAGACACGGTTTGGACTGGCGCATGTTCAAAGGGTTAATCAGAGAGCAAGGTCTTAACTGAAACAAGGCTTTTAAGGGCAAGTTACTTCAATGGTTGCTATGCGTTGGGCTAGACTGATAATCGGCGAATTGGCGCTTTTATTTGCTTCAGTACTAGTTTTCAGAAGCGCGTGGACGCTGCTTGATGAATACGTCGGCAAAACCCACCTGTGGCTCATGCTGGTTTTAGGAATCATACTCACGGTTGGCGCCCTGATTTTGCTGAATTACGAGGTGCAATGTGAACTAGAGAAGAAACAAAAATAGCGTGTTCTAAAATTTCTCAAGCTTAGGTGTAATTTCCTTTAGAGCAGAGAGACAGTGGTTTTATATATTTGGAAAGAGGAATAACGCTTGGGGGATTGTGCAGGTGGATTTTTCTAAGCTTTCAAGATGGATGAACATTTTTGCATTTGTTATAATGGTTGCAGTTAATGGTTTAGCAGGCAGCACCAATTTTATCGGCGGAAAGAATACAGCTCAGATTTCAGATGCTAACCCAACTTTGATAACGCCTGCTGGATACGTGTTTTCAATCTGGGGAGTAATCTATCTTTTGTTGGGTATTTTCGTAATCTTTCAAGCATTACCTAGCCAGCAAGGAAAAGACTTTCAGAAGAAAGTTGGGTGGTTCTTTGTGGTAAGCAGCATCCTAAACGTCTGTTGGCTTTTCCTGTGGCAGTTCGGACAATTGGGTTTCTCGGTCGTTCTCATGTTTCTGCTCTTGGCAAGTTTACTCATAATTTATCTGCGCCTAGGCGTAGGGAAATCAAAAGTCGCTTTGAACGAAAAATTAGCAGTTCATTTGCCATTCAGCGTCTACTTAGGCTGGATAACCATAGCTTCAATAGCCAACGTGGCAGTGGCTGCGGTGTCAGCAAATTGGGATGGATTTGGAATAGCTGCTGAAACATGGGCTACACTTGTGATAGCAATCGCCCTTTTAATTGCGCTTCTTGTTGTGTTCACAAAGAAAGACGTGGCGTATGGCTTAGTAATAACGTGGGCTATGATAGGTATAAGCGTAAAGCAAGGCGGAAACGCCGTGGTAGTCACACTGACACAAAGCTGCGCAGTTATCGTAGCAATATCTGTGGTTGCCACACTCCTAATAATGCTAAAACGTAAGTGACTAGCGCCTTGCAGCAAGGAAATTGGGTGGGCAACCAAAAAATTCTCAAAGCCGAGATTGTTGGAACAATATTTATAATTCTTTTAGGCAGCGCCCTTCATTTTACTTACTCTTTATCAGGCGGCAACGCTGTTGTGGGTTTTTTCTCGGCGGTTAACGAATCGGTTTGGGAGCACCTAAAACTTGCTTATTGGCCAGCTATGTTTTGGACACTAATTATAAAGAGTTTCTTGGGGAATAAGGTGAACAACTTCTTGGCTGCTAAAGCTTTAGGAGCTTGTGTAATGGTGGCTTTTATCCCGGCGGTTTTTTATGGTTACACTGCCTTCACCGGTGAGAATATTCTGGCAGTGGACATCGCCAGTTTTTTTGTGGCTGTAATAGCAGGTCAACTGGTAAGTTATAGACTCTTCAGATTCAAGCAGCTTCCACCGATAATTACAGTGGCGGCTATTGCTGCAGTGGCCGGGTTGGCAGCAAGTTTTATAGTGTTTACTTTTTATCCGCCTCACTTACCTATTTTCCAAGATCCAACAACGGGCAACTATGGAACTTAGCAAAGCTACACTTGAGAGCGGCGACTGAAAAAGAGTCACGTGCTAAATATCGTTACATGAAGTGACAAGAAATAATGGAAAAATTTCCTGAACAACGCGTTAAAATCCTAAACACTAAGAGCGTTCAGAATGGACAGTACGTCCTCTACTGGATGCAATCCTCACAGAGGGCAGATTACAACTTTGCTCTTGCATACTCGATTTTAAAAGCGAATAAACTTGACGTGCCACTTATCGTGTTCTTCGGCTTAACTCCTAAATTTCCTGAAGCGAATCTGAGGCATTACCATTTCATGCTTGAAGGCCTCAAGAAAACAAGCTATGCTCTGCAAGAGAGGGGAATAAAAATGGTAGTCTTTGCTAAGTCGCCTGAGAGAGGTGTTGTTGAACTTGCAGAGCACGCAAGTTTGGCGGTTGTTGACAGGGG
>JBNVCD010000096.1:0-6123 GCA_050410875.1 Bathyarchaeia archaeon
TTGAGGAGTTACTGAATTGAAAATTGAAGTTGTTCAGCTAGAAAACATTCGTTCTCACGTTAAATCCACCGTGCCGTTTACTCGTGGCTTTAACTGTCTAGTAGGCGGGTTGGGCTGCGGTAAATCCAGTGTATTATACAGCATTGACTTCGCGTTTTTCGGCGACCCACTCAGCAGAAGCTTTGAATACCTACTACGGGAGGGGGCAGAGTCGGCAAAAGTCACCGCGCAATTTACTCAGAACGGTAATACCTACAAAATTATACGTGGAATAAAGAGGCGGGGCAAAGGTATAAGCCAAGACCTTGAAGAACTCAAACTGTTCCACGATGAAAATCTCATCGCAAGCATGAACAACAGCGCCATAGCTGAGCAGCTGCAAGCTATCACAGGATTGGATAGAGAGTTGTGGCGGGAAATTGTGTGGGTCAGACAAGAGCACCTCAAAGAACTCATCGACGCCGCGCCGCGAGATAGGCAGAAACGTCTAGATGAGCTGTTCGGCTTGTCAGATTACGAATTAGCATGGAGCGGCATAGCTGAGTACCAACGGGCGTATGAAGCAGAAAAGCGGGTTTTAGAAAAAGACCCTGATGTTACAGGAAGAGAAAAACTGGCAGTTGAATACATCCGCGTCACAGAGGAGTATACACTCTTAGAAGTCGAGTTGCAGAGTGCCACAGCAAAAGTGGCGGCTAATAAACGTGTTTTAGATGAAGCAGACTCTAAACTCAAGAAGTTAGAGGAAAAAAAACTTTGCGTTGAGGAGTTATGCAGGAAAGAGGCAGCGTTACAAGCCAAAATCAGCAATATCCAAGATGCAGCAGCCACTTTAACACAGCGGTTGGAAGACAAAAAAGTCATATTAGAGAATTTAAACCAGCGTCTCAGAGTAATGGAGAGTCAGACAGAATCTTGCAAAACTAAGATTCAAGAAGCAGGGTTGCCAATTGACCCAAAGCTAGACATAATTCAGTCGTACTTGTTGGTTCTTGATGATAAAATTAGTGCTCTAAGGGGGAAACAGGAGGCTACTTCACGTGATGTTCAAGCCGATCAAAAGCGGTTTGCCCAGTTATCCACAGATGCACAGAACAATTGCCCGTTATGCCTGCAACCTATAAACAATGAATACAAGAGTACCATGCTACGGCGAATCCAAAATGAGAATGGTGAACGCCAAAAAATAATTCAGCAGTTACAAAAGGAAATTGAAGAAACGCAAAGAACAAAGCGTTTACTTAGTGAGGCCCACGCAAACCTGCAAATGTACATCTTGAAGGTGGACGACCTTAAAACACGTATAATTGAAGAGGAAAAAAACCTTCAGCAGCTTCAAATGGAGTTAGAGGAAAAGAAAAACGGCTACTATGAACTTAGTCGACAGATGGAGGCGCTACGGTTTGAAATTGGCAGGTTTAACATGGCAGATCTGGAAGCAGCCCGTCTACAAAGAGAGCAAGCGTTTAAGCAATATTACCTTGTTGAATCCGAGTTACGCATTAAAGAAAACCGAAAAAGAGACCTTCTACGGCGACTTGATGAAGTCAAAGAACGCGTAGATCACGCTATGCATAAGGTGGAACAGCTAGAGAAAATTACAAAGGCAATACAGATTATAGGCGTAATGCGTGATGCCTACCGCAGTATACAGCCAAAACTGCGCGGCGAATTCGTCAAAGTGTTAAGAAACTTTGTGCAACAGGTTCTTGACACTTTAATTGGAAGCGAAGCACCCTTCTTGAACGTCGTGATAGATGAGACGTACACACCTTACATTAAAAGCGAAAGCGGTGTTGAGAGGGAAGTGGCTAACCTTTCTGGTGGAGAGCGGACGCTGCTGGCTTTCGCATACAGGCTAGGCTTGGGACAGTTGATTATGCAGTCGCGTACAGGTCACAGTTTGGGCATATTGGTGCTGGATGAGCCCACGGAGAATTTGGGAGCAGAAGACGGCAGCATCAATCGTTTAGCTGATGCCATATCGAGGCTTAAGGCGATTGAACAGATTATCGCGGTGACCCACAGTGAAGCTTTCGCTGAAAAGGCTGAGCACGTGGTGGTTTTGGAAAAAGAAGCAGGTATAAGCAGAGTATCAATAGCAAAAGAGCACGTATAAAAAAGTTATTTTTCTTCAACAGTGTTCTCTAAGACGCCGATATCCTCAATTTCTATTCGTATGACGTCGCCATCTTTGAGCCAAGTTTGAGGTTTCATAGCCATGCCTACACCTGACGGCGTCCCTGTGGCGATTATGTCACAGGGGTACAGGGTCATGAATCGGCTTAGATGGTAAACTATTTGGTTAACGTTGAACACCATATCTTTTGTGGTGCCGTTTTGGCGAAGGTCACCGTTAACCCACGTGCGAATACGTAGATTGTTGACATCTGAAATTTCATCACGTGTAGTTATGCATGGACCGGTAGGCGCAAAAGTATCAAAGCTTTTACCTTTGGTCCACTGTCCATCTTTAAATTGGAAATCGCGGGCTGAAACATCATTTAGAATGGTATAACCGAAAATGTATTTTTCCGCGTCGTGAACTGAAACGCTTTTAGCTGTTTTGCCGATAACTATGGCAAGTTCGCCTTCGTAGTCAAGTTCCCTCACAAAGGGAGGTTTAACTATTTTCTGATATGGACCGATTATGGTGGTGTGTGGCTTTATGAAGATAACGGGCTCCTCTGGAAGTTTAATTTTGACTTCGCTGGCGTGGTCTACGTAGTTCCAGCCTAAACCTATAATTTTAGGGGGAAAACGAATAGGCGCCAGAAGTGAAACCTCATCTAGTGGTACAGTCGCGGCTTTAAAGTAAGTTGATGGGGCGGTTCTCAGCAGCTCATCTGCAGTGTTCAGAGAATCTGGGGTAGCAATGAAATCCGACAGTTCTTGAGGAAGAGTGATGTTTGAAAGTTTAGCTAAAAGAGGCAAGCATAACACAGTCTGCTGGGTCAAAATTCCGTAGGTTTCTTCGTTTTGACAGCGGTACCGAACAAGTTTCATGTTAACCACGTGAGGGCAATAAACAAAGGTTGTGGTTGTTTAAAAAAGTGGGTGTTAAAGTTTGAGAAAAATTAGGCTTCGTAGACTTTCCTTTCGCTGATTACCAGTAGGTCGTCTTCGCCGCCGATAACGCGATGGGATTCTTTGAGGTCGTGTTGATGCAGAAACTTCTTGAGTAGAACACGCACGTACTTCTTGTTAACGCCAACGCCTTCAGTTTTCAGGGTCATTATGCCACCTTCGGTGGTTACGTCTCCGGAAGTTTTTTCTTTAAGGAAAGTTGCCAGTTGTGCTGATTCCCCTTTTATTTTGGAAGCATTGATTTTTATTTCTACCATAAATTTTTCACCTCACATTTTTTTGTAAAATGTTGACTTTGACAGACACAAACTCGTTTAACCTACAGAGGTTTCCTCCTTTAAACTGCTACCCTCAGGGTAGGGGAACACACGAGTATGTTCAACAGGAAAAACCACCGTTACCGATTCGCCTATGCTAAACCAGTTTCCAGCCATAGTGGATTTAACAACCACAACTAAGGCATCATTTTCCAAACGGACTTCGTAACGCATGTTTGGACCTTCAAAAGTTATGCGTTCAACTTTTCCTTGAATGCCGTTTTGAATTTTTTTAGAACCTCGCTCCAAAATTAACGTCTCAGGGCGAACGCTTAAAACTGCTTGCTTCCCCTGTTCTACCACGCCGTCAGAAGCATAAATTTTCAGGCCTTCGCGAAGTTCAACTACAACTTTGCCTTTATTGACAGTGGTAATATAGCCTTCCAAAAAGTTAGATTCCCCAATAAAGTGAGCTACAAAAATGCTTTCAGGCTTCATGTAGAGCTCTTGCGGCGTTCCCACCTGCAAAATTTTACCTTTCCTCATGACGGCTATCCGATCGCTTATCGCCATAGCCTCAGACTGGTCATGTGTCACATGAATACCTGTTAAATTTAGATCTTTAGCCATCTTGCGGATCTCGTAGCGAATCTCGTTGCGCACTTTTGCGTCCAGTTGCCCTAACGCCTCGTCTAGAAGCAGTAGCTTTGCGCCTGCAGCCAATGCACGTGCAACTGCAACGCGCTGCATCATGCCTCCGCTCAATTCACCGGGATAAGCATCCAGTCGCTCATGCAGCTTGACCATCTCTAAAACTTCATGTCCAATGGTTGTGGCTTCAGTCATATCAAAACCTTTGACTTTAGGGCCGTAGGTTACATTGTCCCAAGCCGTCATATGTGGAAACAGGGCAAAAGTCTGAAAAACAAAGCCTATGTCGCGGTCTTCCGGCGGCACGTCATTAACAAGTCTGTCGCCTATGTAGATTTCGCCACTGTCAGGTTCAATTAAACCTGCAACAAGACGTAGCAGCGTCGTTTTTCCACAGCCGCTTGGACCAAGCAGCGAAAAATATTCTTGGTCACGAATTGTCAGGTTTATGTTGTCAAGTGCAGTGATGTTACCGAACTTCTTGGAAACGTTGACGATGCGAACTTCGGGCATTGCTTTTATTCTTCCTGAACGTTTGCATACTAGGTTATCATACTAATACTTTTCTTTGCGACCTATAACAAGTCTGAGGGCTAACAGGATAATAAAGCTGAACAACACTAGAAAGCCAGAAGCTAAAGCGATGTCTAAACCTGACGCTGGAACCACCTTTTTTATCCAGTTGACAAGCAGCACAGGAGCGGTCTGCAACGTTGAGGTAACAGCAAGCGTGGCGCCTGTTTCGCTTACGCTTCTAGTAAAAACCATGATGGCGCCTGAAAGCAGAGAATACTTGGTTAACGGAAAAATTATGGTTCGGAAAACTCCAAATGGCTTGGCGCCTAAGGTTCTGGCGGCTTCCTCCATGTCGGGGTTTATGCGTTCTAAAGCTGCAGCCATCGACCTAACAAAGTACGGATACGTTATGGCTAGATGTGCAAATATGAGCAGTATCAAATCAGGCAAAGCAAAGCTGGTTTTCCAAAATATGCCTAACGAAACGCCCAGCGCTATCGAGGGTACAACCAAAGGAACGTTAACCAACAGGTCAAGCACTGAAGACATAAATTTACCCATTTTCTGTCTGGCGATAAGTATGGCGGTGGGTAACCCAAGTATAATGTTAATGACTGTGACTACGGCGCCTAAGCCGTAGCTGAGCAGCAAGCTTTGCCAATAACCCTGCCAGATTCCTGAACGGGTCAACGCGTTCGGTAAAGAGTCAGTTAAGATAGCTTGGAAAGCAGGTAACGCAACAAACAAAGAGGGCACAAGAATCAAGACAAAGAAAACTAAGAGGGCTACAATATTACGGGACGCTTCAGCTTTTTTGTAGCTTAGTTGCCTTTCTGTTTGAGGACGAACCCGTTTGAGAGGTAATTTCAATTTTGGACCAAAAATACGCACCAAAATAAAAACCAAAATGGAAAGCGCAATCAAAATAAAGCTTGCAAAGACAATAGCCCCATCATAAAGCACAGGATTAGACGCAGAAAACTCGGTTCGCATGTTCTGGATAAACACAGGACCATTCTCAAAGACGCCTGCAACAACCATAGTTGCACCTGTCTCCGAAATGGAACGCGCAAAAGCTAAAATAAACGCGGAAACCATAGCAGGCCGCAAAACTGGAAAAGTCACCGTGCGCATCGCAGTAAAAGGCGCTGCGCCTAAAGTTCTGGATGCACGTTCAAACTCCATTTTGTAGTCAAGAAGCGCCCCCACCAAAGTACGAACCACCACAGGAAAAGAGAAAGTGAAATGAAGCAGCATAACAAGCAACCAACCAGGAGAAACAAGAGAGCAACCAAAAAGTTCAGAGACGCCGCCGGGCATACTCCAAAAAAGCAGCAAAGAATACCCCAGCGCCGTAGTGGGTATTATAAAAGGGATGTCTGCCAACGTGTCTATAGCGCTTAACCAGCGGGATTTGCCGCGACCAATAAGCCACGCCAACGGTATACCCGCAAGCAGGTCAAGAAAGCCAACAACCAAAGCGATTACAAAACTGTTCTGGACGGCATTCAACGCTCGACTTACAAGAGTTGGTTGCTCCAAAATGAACTGTATATTACCCCACTTAATGATGATGCCTGCAATTGGAGGAAAAAGGATTAATACAAAAAAG
>JBNVCD010000097.1:0-3778 GCA_050410875.1 Bathyarchaeia archaeon
TAAAACTGAGAGCCATGGACCCCTCACGTGTTGCCATGATTGATTTTGAGTGGCAACACGTGAAGGGTCCATAGCTCTCAGTTTTAATCCATCAGGGTCAATTTTGAAAGTAGCTTCATCAACCAGAATAGAAATTGCTGTTGTCATATCTCTTAGGAGTTTGGCATCTGTAACTTTGAGCTTAAACATCTCAGTTTCCTCTATTAATGCATATTACAGCTAATGCTTTAAAGACTTACGCACTTAAGCGTATTGCCCGTAAATAAATAATATTCTCACCGGAGCTATGGCTTAAACGCGTTGAAAAGAAAAAAGGGTGGATTTATCAGAAATTAGACATACTTCTTGCAGGTGTAGCAATACCATCTTTGATACTGCTGAATATAGCTTAACGGGTTTCTGCATGTTGGACATACAGGTTGCTGTGTATGCGAAGTTTGTTGCACCTGTTGAACTGGTTGAGCAGTTTGCGCCGTAGGCACAGATTCAGACGCCCGAGTCACTGCAGGTTTTAAAACCACAAAATCTGCTGCTCCTTGGATGTTTTCCCAAGGTATGTCCTGAATTTCGCCTTCCTCGTCTTCAACGTTTAAGAAGATCCCCACTTTCCCAACTGTGAAGCCAACGTCCTTGACTGTCCCAACGAGTTTCCCGTCGGCATTGATAACTTTCATGCCTATAAGTTTGTCTTTGGTTAGAGTCTTATCTTTCTGCGATTTAGACAATTGTAACCACCTTGAACAATATTTCTCCGAACTAAGCTAATAAGCTTTCACCGTTGAATAAATCTGTTGACACTGAAATCTATTTGTATATAGAGAAAGCCTAAATCCAATTTTATATTCAAAAAAATTACACATAGTTTAGAATTTAAGGTTGTAAGGTTTTAGGGGGTGCACAAAAGCATAAAGCTTCGGCTAAAATTGAAAAAATAACAAGGCATTAAATAGCTTTTAAAACGGTTACAGCTCTGCAGTAAATTACTTAGATTTTGGTTAAGCGTGCTACCTTTTGTTCTTTTCGCAAGCATGACTTACTGTAAAGCAAGTTATAGGGGCAAAAGCTATAATCAACAGATAATTCACATGCAAAGTCAACTGTTGCGAAAGTCTTAAATTGAATATTGACTGAAATAAAAACTATGACAACCCCCAATTATGACCCAAGTAAACTCGCCACCGTCAAATCATACATAACCATCGCCTTTGTCTTCAACATCATTGCTCTCGTAGCGTGGATACTAGCTGCTCTATCTCAAATAATAGCCTATTTCACATTTCAATCCTACGTCTATTACTACTATACCGTTAGCGCGCCCATCAGCATATTGATAACCGGCGTAGTCTTTCTGGTGTTCTTTGTACTGTCATTGATAGTTTTCATGAGAGTGCGCACTATGTACACCGCAGTTAACCGTGGAGACATCGCCACACTCAAACAACTCAATAATATGATGTGGTCAATCTTGGCGCTTATCTTTGCAGGCGTAATCCCCGGTATACTGCTGATTATGGCAACAGGGCCAATTAACGAGATAGGGCAACCAGCTGCAGCCTATCCTCCGCCGCCGCCACCACCTGCCTAAAGTAGCCGGCTACAAAGACTACCCTTTTTCTTTTTTTAACGCTTACAAAGTCTATTTTTGCACAATTACAAAAACAGGCTAATAACGTAAGTTGATGTCTAAAGGACAAAGTGTGAGGAGTAAAAGAGAGGTTTAGCTGTATTCTCTAAACGTGTAGTTGCATTTTGTGCAACGCAGAAACTGAGTTGATGATTCGTCTGCGCCGCGTGTCTGCACTTGCCATACGTACGCGGTGTTATTTCCGCATTTGGGGCACTCGATTCTAACTGTGGGTAAAGTGTTTAGTTTTTGTTCTTCCTTGCCGATTACGGCTACAAATTGTTGAGGGTTGTGTTGTATAACTTTGGCTATTTTTGGTTCAATCGTTTTGCCTACTTCAGCTTTTTTGTAGTTGCATTTTGGGCACACTAACGCTAAAGAAGCTTCTTTGCCACTCTTAGATTTTTTTGGTTCAAGACGCGAACCACATTTCGGGCAGAATTCCATTGCGTACGTTACTCCGTTTCGCTTTTCCCTTTGCAGGGGTGTCTCTTAAACTTTTTCATAGAGTAAACGGTTAAGAACTATATAGGCTTATGCCAGAGGCAATCAGGTGTGCAACTCTAAGTGGTTCAGGAATGTTGCTTCTAGGCGAGGTTACAGACAGGATTTCTTGCGCGACTTCTTTGTCTACGCCCGCAGTTTCGACATAGACGGTTTTATTACCGCTACGCGCTTTCATCGGGTAGACTTCACCTGCATTAAGCACAGCAGTCCACCGTTCTTGGTGACTAGGCAAGTTCTGCAGGGCTTTTTGTATTTTACCAAGGTCAGGTCTTCTAGTAGTTACCGCTATAACAGGAAGGCGGGTCTCAACATTGAGGGCTTTTATATCCACGATGTTAAAACCTGCGAGGGTTATGCCGTTGAGCAAGATTACTCGAAGTTGCTTATAGTGGCGGGAAGAGATTATCATGTGGGTCAATTTTTCTGTGGCGTCAAAATCATCCACTTTGACTGTCGTACTCATTATGCCGTCCACGTAATCTCCGCCCCTAAACACCACGCCAACAACTAACACTTGATTTTTTGAGTGGGGAGTAAATCTACCGTCATCGATACCCACTACACGGATTTCAGGTTTAATTATACGCAATGCTCTACGATTCAAAACCTCGCCTTCACAAAAGCTAATGGAAGACAATTACTTTTAAGGGTTAGTTGATTTTTTGATGTTCCAAATGAAAACCATACTTGCCAAATACGTTCTCTTGTTATAGGATTACTGAATTGAACGGAAACTTTTACCAAAAAATGTAAAGAAATTGAAGAAAAGGGGTTTAGATAAATAATTCTTGCTGCTTATTTCTTTAATGTTATTTCCATCGTGGAAACCATTCTGGACTTGGTCTCGCCTTCGCGCGGTGGCATCTCAGCAGTTCCTATGGCGATTTTGGCGACTTTGAGGTCTTTTACGAAGCGGTTTCGGGCTATTTCAGCCACGTCGACTGCGGTAGTTATTGCTTGGCCGCGAGCTTTCAATGTGATTTCTTTGGCAGCACCTGAAGAGAGAGCCGTGATTATTGCCAGAACATAACTCATTGGTGGTTTGTTCCCGATGAAGATAACATCTGCGTTTTCAGTCATTTTCTTTTACTCCTTTGTTGTTGTGTAACGTTGTCGTTTATGGTTGCATCTGTCTACGACTGCACGTTACTGGTTCATAGTAGTCTATCATCTCCTTTATAAGTTATATGCGTAAAAATTCTATAGTTAAATTTAAAATATCATTTTAAGTTTTACTATTTACGCTGCGCCCTTCTTGTTAGACACTATAAGGCGTTTGAGTTCTCTTAAGTGAGCTAGACAAATCAAAGATCCAACTTTAATAAGAGGAACAAACTATACAAAGCTAAGAATCAGCCATGCTGACCAAACTCAAAAAGAAAGTTCAAGATGCCCTCGCCACGGAGGCAAAAATTGCGCATAAAATGGGTTTGACACCCAACATCGTGTCCACTATCGGCTTTTTGATGGCCTTTCTCTCAGCTACAAGCTACGCTGCGTACGAGAATCAACCGTTCAGGCTTGTCCTGAGTTTGGTTTTTCTTATGGCATCAGGGTTCTGTGACACACTAGATGGCGTGTTAGCGCGCACCTTTAACCAAGCAAGCGCTTTTGGCGGTTTCCTTGATTCCGTGCTGGACAGATATG
>JBNVCD010000097.1:3788-6106 GCA_050410875.1 Bathyarchaeia archaeon
ATGGGCATTATTATAGGGGGACTCTGCGACCCAATTGCAGGGTTAATTGCTTTGTCTGGGTCTCTTATGGTGAGTTACAGTCGTGCACGAGCCGAAGCTGCAGGCATAAAAATGGAGACCATAGGTATAGCTGAACGCCCAGAGCGTATAATAATTTTGGCTGTGTCAACTTTATGCGCGATTTTTTGGGCTCCAGCATTAAACATCGGCGTGGTTGTGCTGGCGGTGCTTTCAAACTTTACAGTACTGCAGCGTGGGCTACATGTTTATAAGAAATGTAAAAAACCAAAAATAAGTTGAATTAGTATCGGCGCCTTCCACGGGAGTGTCTTTCGCTTTCTGCTCTAACTTTCACAATGCCTCTGTGTACTGCACATGAAACACAGTACCACTTTGTGTCCACCCATGAGGCGATGTATGTGCCTTTTTGTCTTAATTCTTTGGCCAACTGTGGTTCAACGAAAGACACACGGCGAGTTGACCTTTTAGCTTTATCTCTGGGTACTTGCTGTCCGCAGTTGGCACATTGGACTAGACTGCTGCTTCCTTTGCTGCCTTTTGATCTTCCTCTGCTTTTTCGTTTGAATGGCAATTTTTAGGAACCTCTTTGCGGTTCATTACCAAATAGTCAATCTACTAACTTATATATCTGCTCGTGGGTTCAAAAGGAAAACAACGTCATCAACTTTAACTGTATAAGCCTTGTGGCTTGCAAACAGTTGAGAGCTTACTAATGGGTAGCAGCGGAATTTTAGCAAACTCTTAAATTTGGCGTTCCTCATTGTTTTTGACAAGGGACAAAAAGGTTTGGCTAAAAGAGCGTGTTGTAAGCATGTCAGAAATTGGTTTGAGGACAAGAATGCTCGTCAAAGACGCCATGAGCAGCCCTGTCATAACTACTGACGAAGATGCTACCAGCGACAAAATTGCTAAAATTATGGATGAAAATAATCTAGGCTGCGTTATAGTCACCAACAAAGATGGAAAACCCTTAGGCATAATAACTGAACGCGACCTTGTTATTCGAGTGCTTGCCAAAAATCTTAAGCCTGCGATGGTTAAAGCCAAAGACATCATGACATCGCCCTTGGCGACTATAGAGCCTGACGCAACCATAACTGAAGCAGCCAGACGCATGAGCAGGCTAGACATCAGAAGACTCGGGGTGGTCTATAAAGGCGACCTCGTCGGCTTAGTTTCTAACAAAGATATCTTGGGTATAATGCCTGAATTGATAGAAATAATACAGGAAAAATCACGCATCGAAAACGCAGCTACAACTGAAGATGCAGAGGAAGAAACACCTCTTTCAGGTTACTGTGATCGATGCGGGGTTTACTCTGAAAACCTCAAAGATAGAAATGGGCAATTGCTGTGTGAGGACTGCCGCGTAGAGGTAGAGAGTGAAAAATAGCTGGAAGCTAAAATGCCCATTCTCAAATAAGCAAATAAACTACTTTTCACCTTATCAATCAAAAGAGAGCAACCAAGTTGAATGTTGACTCCGTCCTGAATAACGCCAAGGCATATCTAAAAGAGGGTATTGTAGAGTGCAGCATCGCCATTGAAGAGGGAAAAATTTTCAAAATTGGCAAAGAAGTCAACATGCCAAAAGCTGATGAAAAACTGGACCTCCACAACCTTCTGGTTTTGCCCGGCGCCATTGACTCGCATGTTCACCTTCGTGACGAAGCGAAAGCCTACAAAGAAACTTTTCTGACGGGAACCGCTGCAGCAGCTGCGGGCGGAGTCACCACAGTTTTGGACATGCCAAACAACACGCCTGTAACCATGAGTATACAGGCTCTGCAGAATCGCATGCGCCTCGCCAAATCCGCTATACTCGTCAATGTTGGTTTTTACTCAGAGTTTCCCTCTGAACTTACAGAAGTAGACGGAATAGTCTCAGCGGGAGCGGTAGGTTTCAAACTTTTTATGGCGGAACAAGTCGGTGGGCTAAACATCGATGACGATGAAGCTTTGAAGGAGGCATTTAGAAAAACAGCAGATTTAGCTGTGCCTGTTGCGGTTCACGCTGAGGATCATGCGCGCTTGAAAGCAAATGTGGAAAAACTTAAACTCAACAGGCAGGATAAAATTCGAGATTTCTTAAAAGCCCACGATGAAGAAGCAGAATATCTAGCCGTTAAACGCCTGCTGGAGATAAACGCCCAAGTTAACAGCCACCTTCACTTCTGCCATATGAGCACTGAAAAAGCGCTACTTGCGGTGGCAGAAGCAAAACAAACCGATCGGAAAGTTACCTGTGAAGTAACGCCGCACCACCTACTTTTGACAAAAGACAGTTACGGAGAACT
>JBNVCD010000098.1:0-6102 GCA_050410875.1 Bathyarchaeia archaeon
CTTTCAATTCCCGCTACTTGGGATTTTCTCTTGCAACCGAGGGTTTTTTGGCTTCTTTTGCCGATTGGAGACTTCTTTGGAGTGATTCTGAATATGTAGTCTCGATTATTATTAGAATGTAAAACAGTTTATAAAGATAATCGAAAAAAGGGGTTTTGATGGCCGGTTTAGGATGTATTATCTTTCGGATATTGAGCAGAAGCAGTTGTTGTATAATCTTTTGCCTACTGCAAGGGAGGTGGGTGTGAGTAGGGAGTTGAGGGGGTGGAGTTGGCATCAGCCGCCTTTGAAGCCGTATTTTGATGCTGTTAGGTTGCCTATGTATCAGGTTAGTTCTAGGTATTGTCCGACGAATCGTGATGTTTATTTGCGTAGTGTTGAGAGGAAGGTTTGTGCGCCTAATGCGAGGATGGCTTTGGGTAAGTTGTTTCATGGGGTGGTTAGTGATTGTTTGCAGAGTTTTCGGCAGCGGCAAAGGTTGAGTTTTGAGGTGTGGTGGCAGAGGGTTAGGTGGCAGGAGGTTGGTGAGAAGCCTGAGAACGTGATGGATAAGTGTAGGCAGGTTTGGGATTTTACGCATAAGCTGTGTGAGGCGCAGTTGGTGGAGCTTTCTTGTGCTCAGCCGTATGCGTCTGAGGTGGATTTGTTGGCGACTGCGGTGCCGTTTTTGATTGAGCATAAAATTTCTGGTGAGTTGTTGGGTTTGAGTGATATTTTGAGTGTGGATTGTTTTGATTATTTGCGGTCGATAATGTTTGATTTGAAGGTGACCAGTTTAAAGGAGGAGTGGCATAGGCTTTATGCTGTGGGGTACGCGCTTGTTTTTGAGAGTATTCATGAGGTTCCTGTGGATGTTTGTTGTACGGTTTATTTGAATGTGGAAAATGGGAAGATTAGTGTTCAGAAGGACTTGTTTTTTGCTAATGATGAGTTGCGGCAGTGGTGGGTGGAGGAGCGGGATAAGAAGTTGGAAATTGTTGCAGAACGGAAAGATCCGGGTAAGCCTGAGCGTTCTCAGTGCAGTGAGTACTGTCAGTACTTTAATGTTTGTTATGGCTGACAGGTGGGTTTTGGTTGTGAATGTGTTTTTGGATGATTTTGGCATCTTTTTTGGCAGGAAAAGGAATCGCTTTAGCGTCAAGAAGGGTGGTGAAGTGAAAGAGTTGTTGGCTGATGATGTTGAGTCGATTATTTGTTGCTCGTCGGGAGTGGCGTTTTCTGCGAGCGCGTTGGAGTTGGCTACGGAAAATAACATTCAGGTGGTGTTTGCTAAGTACCGCGGTTGGCCTTATGCTGTTTTGATGCCTGCCTCTTTGACTGGTTCAGTTAGGGCTCGGCGGGAGCAGTTTTTGGCTTATAATGACGAGCGGAGTGTGGTTTTGGCTAAGAAGTTTATTGCTGGTAAGCTTGTGAATCAAGCGAATTTTTTGAAGCTTCTGGCAAAGAACAGGCGGCAAAGTGACTCAAAACTGGCTGAGAAGATGTATGAATCCGCCAAGCTCATTGATCAAGCAAATGATCGGATCAGTAGAGAGCAAGGCAAAAACATAGATGAGAAACGGTTGGATCTTATGAATTTGGAGGCGGAAGCTGCCCGCTACTACTGGGATTGTATCAGGGAGATTTTGCCTGTGGAGTTGGGGTTTACGGGGCGAATAACGAGGGGCGCCACTGACCCGTTTAATGCCATGTTGAATTTTGGTTATCAGACGGTTCTGTTTCCTGAAGTTTGGAAAGCCGTGAGCTATGCGGGGCTGGATTTTTACGCGGGGTATTTGCATGCTGACCGCTCTGGGAAGCCTTCTTTGGTTTTGGATTTGATGGAGGAGTTCCGTCAACAAGTTGTGGACAGAACACTTATTGGGTTGATTACGAAGGGCGTCATAAAGCCTGACGAGATCATTGCTGCCGAGTCAGTGGATGAGGGGCGGGTTTTGAGGAAAGAAGTCATCAAAGTTCTATTAGATAGTCTTCAGGAGCGCCTTGACAGCGAAGTCATGTTTAATGGTCAGAAGGGTTCGCTGAAGAATTTTATTCATCTGCAGCCTCGCTGTGTGGTTCGTTTTCTGTTGAGGGAAGCGGATTATGCGCCGTTTTGTTTGGGGTGGTAGGTGCGTTTGCGTTATGTGGTGATTTATGATATTTCCGACGATAATTTGAGGGCTCTTGTTGCTGAGACGTTGAAGGATTATGGGTTGCAGCGGATTCAGTACAGCGGGTTTATGGGTGATCTTCGACGGGACAAGCTAAACAGTTTACTTGTGGATTTGCGGAATCTGATTAAGGATTTGGTGGAGAACGTACAGCTTTTTCCAATGTGCGACAGTTGTCTCAAAGGGAAGAAGGAAGTGGGGAAGCCGAAGAAGTACGCATTTAAGGAAGAGAAAGAAAAGTGTGCTTATTTCTAGACTGTTTGATAGGTTGTTTTTTGGAATTATTAAATGTAACTTATGTATAATTTAATGTAATGATGGTGATTGCTTGTGTCGGGGTGCTTAACGAAAACGAGGAAAGTGGGCGGTTCGATTGTAGTTACTTTGCCCAAGGAATTAGTGGAAACTCTGAAAATTAGAGAAAACGAGGTAGTTGAGATTACTGTTAAGAAATGTCGAAAAGACGGGTTTGGCATCTTGAAGGGTATGGCGCCATTCACTGTTGAAGACGAGTTGAAGTAACTTGAGTAAGTATGTTGTTGACGCTTGGGCTTGGGTAGAATACATAGTTGGCAGCGAGTTTGGAGCCAAGCTTAAGGGTCTTTTTAGATAAAGACGGAAGCGAATTTTACACCTGCGCTGTAACTCTCGGCGAAGTTGTTAGTAAAGTTGCTAGGGAAGGCAGAGATGCGGAAGCTGCTTATGCTGTGCTTTTGAGTAATTCTCAGGCGGTGGATGTTAATGAGGAGCTTTCAAAGCAGGCTGGGTTGCTACACTGCGAGATGCTGAAGAGCATGAAGGATTTTGGGTTGGCTGATGCGTACGTGTTGGCAGCTGCTAGGCAGTTGAAGGCGAAGGTTTTGAATGGCAACTTACATTTTAAAGATGCAAAGAGGCTGTTTTAATAAGGTAGTTGTACATTGAGCAAGTTTAAAGATGAATGGTTGAAACGCCAACAGAAGCTACATGTATCGGATATTGCTGAGGCTTTCATTTCCGTTACTGACGTTAAGCATTACGTTTACTGTCCGAGGCTAATTTACTTTGATAGAGTTTTGCATGCAACCCCTATTTTTGGTTCGCAACAAGAAGAAGGCAAGGAGTCGCATGAGGATTATGTTGCTAAGGAGTTTAGGCGGAAAGACGCAATTTACTATTCACCCGAGTTTTCAGGTGCAGAAAAGATGCTGTTCACTCCGTTGAGCTCCAGTAAACTTGGGTTGCAAGGCAACGTGGACTGCATAATAAAAACCTCAAAAAATGAATTTATACCAGTTGAATACAAAAACATGCAGTCAGATAAAGGCAGAGTCTGCATGGATCACAAATACCAACTCGTCGCGTACGCATTGCTAATCGAAGACAATTTTGACACCGTCGTAAAGCGAGGCTTTGTGAATTACATCCCAGAAGAACTTATCCTGCAGTTTGAAATCACACCAACAATGAAAACCCACGTCAAACGCATGATAGGACACATAAAAAGAATAATTCAAACCGAAGAACTCCCACCTGTCCATGTAGCTAAGTATAAATGCCAGGGCGGATGTGGACACAAACAAACATGTCAAACTTGAATTTAAATTACTCGAGTTGGCCTTCGGTCTTTAATGATAAACCTAAAGATGCTGAATATGGTTTGTTGATCACCCACGGATCATGGCTCTTGTCAAGGTATTGGGATAAATAAGAAAGACTTGTAACGCGTACAGGAACAAGTAACCGATTAGATTCAATCCATAATCCTTGAGACTGGTAGGCTTCATACTGTGATAATAAACATCGGGGAAGTAAATCTAAAGTCCCATCCGTCTGTTCAATAACTTCTTTAGTCCAATCGTAATGTAAACCTGCAATTAACTTTTCTTTGAACCCTTTAATTAAAGGGTGATTTAATGCATTGTTATAGCGTTCTAGATTTTCACCTTCATAGCCTTTTCCATAAACACGATTTGCAACATCAATCAGATCCATTTCTCGCAGTGGATTTGATAAATTCTGCAACTCCACAAGCGATCTCGCAACAATATACTTGTCATAGACAGGATACTTACCAAGCTGATCCGTAAATACAAAAACAGCGGCTGGAGGTCTTTCACCTTTCCTATTAACTCTCCCCAATCTTTGAATTAAAGCATCAATAGGTGCAGGTTCCAAAAATGCTTGATCAAAATCAACGTCTAAACTGACTTCAACAACCTGTGTTGCAACCAAAACTTTAGGCAATCTTTCTTGGATTACATTCTCAATTGCATCACGGTCTCGCCTACAAAAGCGACTGTGAAGAAGAATAACATCGTTCACGCCTCTTTTGGATAATTCTTCGAATACTATTTGAGCCGAAGGAACATGATTACAGACAATTAGTGTCGAACGGGCATCATTATTGATTGCATTAATTACACGTTCTATGTTCACCAACATGTTACCGTCAACTATTTGCAGATTTTGCCTCTTTTTTTCGATAATAGCTCTATCTGATGGATCATCATTTGCTGGTGCTACAAAATTAATCGGAGAAAGCGCGTCCTCTAAGATTTTTTTTATGAAGTCAGGCAATGTTGCAGAAAGAAAAATACATGAAGCGTTGTACTCTGCTAAAAATTTTGCTGTAGCTACAATAAACCCTGTAATTACTGGATCGTAAGCATGAATCTCATCAAAAACAAAACAGGAATTGGGAAACTCAGAAAGCATTAGTTCCCAACCTTTTCCTCGTAACATGTATCTTAGAATTTGATGTGGCGTACAAACGCGTATTGGATACCAAATTTCTTTTGCAAGAGACTTAGCTAGCAGCACATTTCTTTGCCGTAGTATAGGCGAATTGTAATCATCCTCCCAAAGTGAATATAGAGAAGTCAAAGCCCTCGAATGCAGAAGACCAACATTTTCTTTTCCATAATAATTGTTGCTAAGACGGAGATACATAGCGTTGATGCTTGCGGTGTTAGGTAAACAGTAGAAAAGACGCCCGTTCCTTTTTTGATTCTTTCCTGCCCAAAGAAGCGCAGCAAGAGTCTTACCTGAACCAGTTGGCGCCTGCAAAATTAAATTGCCAAAAGTCAAACTTGCTCTTTTTTGAAAACCATATAAACTTTGGATGCCATGATTTATGTTTGCCAAAAGAGGGATTTTAGGTATATTTATGTCTATGCCGCTGCTGGCAACATGATCACAAGACATTAGAAGACCACGCAGAAGAGAAGCATACACTCTTTTATCGAAACTTATTTTTTTTGTTTGTTGCCAACTATCTAGCCACGCTTTAGACAGAGTTAAAGGGCTCAGCTCTAAATCCGTTTTGAGGTTGTTACTTTTAACTTTACTTAAGATTTCAGCCCATTCTACAGCGAATAACGATTTATTTTCTTCCCACTCTTTTGCCATTTTTAGCCAAGCGGCATAACTCTCTAAAGGAAGAGGTATTTCTTCGAAATTTAGACAGCCTTTGCATGCAAGTATGCCATCAGAGGGTATAGTCTTATGGTGAGTTAAAACGGCAAAAATCACTTCATCTTTGAGTTTTTGAAAGGAGGCAAATGAAGCCGAGATCACTTCATGACGTTTTCCCCAAGGCGTCGACTTCAGAGACTTCTGAAAACCCACAGCAGCTTTGCCCACATCATGAACGGCTATTGCCTCTTGAAGATCAGCTATTATGGAAGCCGATTGAGTATCTTCAAACGGAAGATTAGATGCTATTTCCTCTGCAATACGCAAACACCGTAGCGTGTGGTCAGCTAAAGTTTCACCTGTGTCTTTGGCTAGAATTCTATTACTCGAAGTCAATTACGACAGCCATTTATGTAGATAAATCACGTCTGAGGGGTCATCCAGATTGGACGGGTGATACAACTCCCCCATAGAAATGGGAAAACGCTCGTTAGTTGTAGGCATTAAACCTTGGTAAAAACCAAACGGTCCTGCAATACGTGTTCTACCAACC
>JBNVCD010000099.1:0-6017 GCA_050410875.1 Bathyarchaeia archaeon
GTGCGCCAGCACCTTCAAAATGTCAATATACATCTCAAGCTTAGAGCGTCTCATTTTGTTAACCCTGTAAACTATGAGTGAGCCAAATTGAGTATAATTATTTGTGTGTAAGAAAAAAATCCGACTATTTTTCGTCTACTTACTAGCAGTAGAGCACCATTAAAGTTTTATAGCGTCCGTGTGCATATTGCGCAGACAGGCAGATCAGGTGAAACTGGTTTGAGTTACGCGGTTGAAGCGGTGAACTTGACAAAAGAGTTCGGTAACATCCAAGCTTTAAAGGATGCCTCATTCAAAATCATGCCGGGTGAAGTTTACGGGCTTATTGGTCCTAACGGTGCAGGGAAAACAACCACGCTACGTATAATCAGCACCCTTATCGCTCCCACCTCAGGTTGCGTGAAAGTTTTCGGTTTAGACGTAACTAAGCAGCCTGATGAGGTGCGTAAAATCCTCAGTTATCTGCCTGAAGAGTCAGGTGCCTACCGTAATCTCAGCGGGTTAGAGTACCTGCAATTTATGGCTAGGTTTTCAGACGTGGACGCCGAGCAAGCCGTCAAAGAGGCAGCTGAAATCAGCGGTTTGGGCGAGCGCCTCAAAGACCGAACTAAAACCTACAGTAAAGGCATGAAGCGGCGTCTTCTCCTTGCGCGGGCGTTGATGACTAAACCTAAACTTGCTATACTAGACGAGCCTGCAAGCGGCCTTGACGTGTTGCATGCCTACCACGTGCGCCAAATCATCAAATCATATGTGAAGCAGCATGGTATAACCGTACTGCTCAGTAGCCACAACATGCTTGAAGTTGAATTTCTCTGCGACCGTGTAGCCTTAATCAACAAAGGCAAAATTGTGCTTGAAGGCAAACCTGCTGACCTAAAGCAGCAGCACAGTAGTCAAAATCTGGAAGAGGTTTTCGCAAAGGTGATAGGTTATGCTTAAAGGCTTCACTACAATTCTTGTGAAAGAACTCAAAGAGCTCATACGCGACCCAAAAATCCTCATCGGCATGATAGTGCTGCCTTTAGTGATGTTTCCCGTGCTCGGTTTGGTGTTGGGCTACGCGCAGCAAACAGCAGTGGAGCAAACCCAAAAATCCGCTGAACTCCTACTTGTAGTGGACAACGATGGCGGCTACTGGAGTCAACAACTCATAGGCAACCTCAGCCAAGCCACCAACATAATTGTATTGAATAATACTTCACCTCAGCAGATAATCGATCAAGGTATCCTTACACAGTACAACCGTACCGAATTCATAGAGATCCCCTCAAACTTCACTGCTATCATAAATGCCCATTTCCAACAAAACCCCCGTTTAACCGCCGCAGTTAACATCTACAGCATATTCCAAGAGGGCGGCATATTCTCTAACATCGGCGGCTCCATTGGAGCATCCATAGTCAACAACTTCAACCGAGTTGTCGCCCCAGACATACTCGTAGCCGCGCCATCCACAATCATCCGAGGCCAAATCCAACCGGGCGTAGACCCTGCACAGATAAGCTCTGTTCTTTACCTGCAAAGCATAGCTTTACCCATAACCATCATGATACTTCTCACATACTCCATGCAAATCGCCGCAACCAGCGTTGCCATGGAAAAAGAGGAAAAAACCCTTGAAACGCTGCTAACAGTTCCCGTTGACCGCTTTGCCATCCTCATGGGCAAACTCAGCAGCACCATCATTGTAGCAGGCGTCGCCGCAGTCGCAGTCATGGTGGGCTACAACTTTGTGCTGGGCAACCTCTCTGCCACCGTCCAAGCAGGCACCGCTGTAGACCTTGCCCAACTAGGCCTTGTCCCAACACCGCTTGGCTACGTGCTGCTGGGGATATCTCTCTTTGTCACCTTGCTTTCAGGGTTAGCCCTCGCCGTCATCATGTCTGCCTTCAGCGAAGACGTACGTGGCGCCCAAGCACTCATAGGTTACATCTACCCGCTTATATTCATTCCTTCACTGGCCATGCTCTACATAGACCCCGCGACTTTACCCGCTGCTATACAAGCCGTCTTCTACGCTATTCCCTACAGCCACCCAATCATAGCGTCTAAAGCCGTCACAATGGGCAACTACTCCACGGCAATATTTGGAATCATATACGTCGCCGTCTTCACAGTTGCCATCATGTATGTAGCCTCAAGATTGTTTGCCACAGAGAAAATCTTAACCGCCAAATTCAAATTTGCCCAAAAGAAGAAAAAACTTGCAGACCAAACAGACTAACTATTTTTACACCTTTTGATTTTTCCGCTATCCCCCAAGCTTGCAGTAGCTAAGCTGCACTGGTAAGCACACAAGAAACTAGGAACCTACTGTTCACCCAAACAGGCACGGTCTCTGCTTAAATGGAAAATGGATTGGCGGCAGCGGTGTTAGAATGTTTAAATTCTACTTTTCCCAAAAATACAACGTGGGTACATTGTATGAGTAAGCGTCTTCTTGTCAGAGATGTTTTTTCCAAAAAGTTTTTCACAGTCAAAGAAACCGACCCCTTATCCAAATGTGTAGACCTCTTAAGAAAAGAGGTTGCGCCTGTGTTGGCTGTTACCGACGAGAAAGGAAATTATGTGGGCGTTGTTGCGCAAAGGTGGATCACCCGAGCAAGACTTGACCCTGCAACAACTAAAGTTAAAACTTTGATGCGGGTGGCCCCAAAAGTTGACCCTGAGACATCTTTAGGTAAAGCAGCTAAACTCATGATTCAAAGCGGTGTACGGCAACTTCCTGTTTTCGAAAAAGCCAAGCTGCTTGGCTTTGTAACTGACGAAGCAATCATTCACGGCGCCGTCACTGGAGAATGGGGTAACACTTCAATAGAGCAAATTATGACTAAGGCGCCCTACACAATTGATGCTGCTCGAACAGTGGGCGCGGTGCTTAGCCTCTTTAGAGAGCATGACATCAGCCACGTTCCTGTGATGGAGAAGGGCGAGTTGGTGGGTATGATTAGCCTCCGAGACATAATAGAGCATATTTTTCAGCCAGCTCAACGTCAAACTGTGGGTGACATAAAAGGCGAAAAAATCCAGGTTCTCAACATTCCAGCGAAGGGCATCATGACTAAACCTGTAATTACGGTGGCGCCGGATACGACTTTGAAAGAGGCAGAGGCAAAAATGCATCAATATAACGTTCACTGCTTAGCCGTAGTTGCTAAAGACCGCCTTGTGGGTATAGTTACAAAACTTGACTTTCTTGAGCCACTCAGCATAATGGAGGAGCTGGACAGGCGCCTAACTATACAATTTGCAGTTAAAGGCGTGGAGGTAGACGAAGCCAGCCGTAGCTTTATGCTGAATGAATTTGACGCGTTTACACGGAAATATAAGGATCTGCTTCAGTCAGGGACACTGTTTGTGTACATGAAACTTCACGGCTCCAACCAAAAAGGGCAACCGCTGATTCACTGCAGGCTCCAACTCAGGTCAGTCAAAGGCGTCCGCGGCTTCTTCGTAAGTTCAGCTGAAGGATACGGCGTAGAACCAACTTTCCGCGTAGCCCTCGATAGGCTAGACAAAAGAATTTTGAGAAGCAAAGAACTATCGTTCAACCCAACCTACCAGCAAGAATACCTAAGAGAACTTGGCTTCCCTTGGGAATAACCTTCTTTTTAATTTTTATACCATCTTCTGTCGAGTTCTAACTTTATAGTCCACCTCAAAACTTCGAGGACTCGTCTGCCGACTCTGCCCAACAACTAACTCCAAAAAATTGTTGAACACTTTGAAGTCCCGTGCAAACTCCTCAATATACGCTAAGGAGCCGCCGCATTCATAGCAAAATGAACCTGAAAACGCTATGGTGACCCGTTCAGGCAGCACAATCACAATTTTCGCAACAGCTTTAGGACTGTTTAACCTGTTGTAGAGAAGAACTGTTTTGCGAATGCTCTCTTCCAGCTCATTTTGCGAAGCCAACGTATTACCACGCCTTTACGGTTGGATTCGGCTCCCGTCAAAGCCCAGTCGGGAAACTCCGAATTCGTCTTTCACCTCTCTTAGCTGGGCAGAATTAAAAACGGGGCCATCACAGCAAACGCGGTACTTGCCTATAACGCAGCTGCCGCACAAACCAATGCCGCAGCGCATCAGTCTCTCTAAACTGGCTTCTAGGGCAATTTTATGTTTTTCAGCTAAGTCAAACACTTTCCGCATCATAAGCTCGGGACCACAGGTATAAATCATATCAAATTTGTGCTCTGCTATCAATTTCTCCAATGGTTCAGTTGCTAGACACTTCATGCCGTAGGTGCCATCCTCTGTTGTTGCCACTAAATTCTCCTTTAAGCAGACAGACCCCAACTCGTTGAGGAAAAGCAGCTCCTCTTTTGTTTTGGCGCCTACAACAAAACTTAGCCGTTCAGCTTTGGCGGCTACGCGCCTCGCCAAAAAAAGCAGCGGTGCTGTCCCCGTGCCCCCGCCGACTAGGAGAATTCTGCCTTGGTTTTCAGTGAAGCAACTGCCGAAGGGTCCTCGAACGCCTAGGACTTCGCCGGTTTGCATCTGGTGCAGGTGCCTTGTTGCGTCCCCTACAGCTCTGACGGAAAAGGAGACTTCGTCACCGCGTGTGTTTAGCACGCTTAAAGGGATTTCGTCCACGCCTGGTATCCACAGCATTATAAACTGGCCGGGTTTAGCTTTGGCCCCAAGTTTGTCTTTTACAGTGAAAGTTTTCACTATGCTGTTTTCAGACTTTACGTCCACTATTTTGGTAGTTCTAAGAGTGTTAAGCTCGGTGAGCTTTGCCGACAATTTCATTCACGCTCTTGTACCCTTTCCTTTTGAGGTAACTGGTTAATCCTTCGCTGATTTGCTGGAACACGCAAGGAGACTCCGTGGCTACCGCGGTGCCCACTTGAAGTGCCGAAGCACCTGCTAAAAGAAACTCTGCCGCGTCGCGCCAGTTGCTTATGCCGCCGCAACCCATGATAGGCACTTTTATGCACTCGCTAATGTCGTAGACGCACCTTAACGCTATCGGCTTGATAGCTGAACCTGAAAGCCCACCCCTAATATTAGTCAAAATGGGCAACGCTGTTTCCACGTCTATAGCTAGGGCGCGAACAGTGTTTATGACTGTTAAGGCGTCGGCGCCTGCTTTGACTGCTGTATCCGCGAGCTCTACAATATCTGTAACGTTTGGAGACAACTTCACAATGACAGGATTGGTGACTTCAGATTTAACCTTGTAGACCACATCGCGGAGAAGCTTGGGGTTGCCGCCGATTTCTGAACCTGTGTATTTGACATGGGGGCATGAGACGTTAAGCTCCACGGCGTCGGCTCCTGCAGCTACAGCTTTTTTAGCCACTAACGCGTATTCTTCTGCGGAGTAGCCATAAACGCTCACGATAAGTGGTACTTGCAGAATCGACTTCGCATAAGCAATTTCTTTGGTATACTCGTTTATACCTGGATTAGGTAAACCCATAGCGTTGATGAGTCCACAGTTAGTTTGCACTACTGTTGGATTAGCGTAGCCTACACGTGGGTTAACCCCGACAGATTTTGTGACAACCGCTCCCGCCCCGTTTTCGGCTACTGACTGCATGATGTCTCCTGTGTATCCCAAAATGCCTGAGGCAAGAACGGTGGGGTTGCTGAGCTGTAAACCTGCAAAGTTAGTTTTCAATACGCTCTCTTTCAAGGATTTTTCGCCTGCGGCTTTACCCGTAAAAATGTATGGTGCTTATAGAGATAAAGTTTCTTTTGAACTGCCTGCTACCCTTTAAGCCAGTACGGTTTCCACATTTAGGTTGAGCACAACTTCCGATATGTCGCTGGCGTATTCAGCAGTGCGCCGTACACTCTCAATCAGCAGCCTTATGACGGCAATTTCTTCAATATTTACCTCTTTAGAGGAGAGTATTGCTTCCTTTTCCAACTTGTGTACCTGCACTAGTTTCTCTATCACAGACTCCGCCAAGTTATAGTCACGTTTAAAGAGCGCTTGTACTGCTTCTTCAAACATAGATACAGCTAAACTGCTCATTTTGTCAATTTTTTCTAACATT
>JBNVCD010000009.1:0-2369 GCA_050410875.1 Bathyarchaeia archaeon
TTGAACTCTTCTGCCTGTGTGACAGCATCGTTTCCCGCCAGCGAATCCACTGTCAAAATAGTGAGGTCAGGAGTAACAATTCGCTTAATCTTGGCAAGTTCATTCATAAGGTTCTGGTTAGTCTGCATTCTACCTGCTGAATCTATAAGAACCACGTTGATTCCATGTGCTTTTGCGTGGCCTATGGCGTCGTAAGCTACCGCGGCTGGGTCAGCGCCATACTGGTGCTTGATGACTCTCAGGTTTAGGCGCCTAGCGTGTTCTTCTAATTGCTCGATGCTGCCTGCCCTGTAAGTGTCGCTGCCGGCGAAAACGACGGAGTATTTTTTGTCCTTAAAGAACTGCGCCACTTTGGCGATTGACGTAGTTTTTCCTGTGCCATTAATGCCTACAAAAAGCAGAATCAAAGGCTCCTTCTTTTTTCGCTTTTCCTCCGCTAAACCCATGAGGTCTATTCTCTTATTAGTGAGCATAACTTCTAAGAGCACTTGACGCAGATTGTCTTGGATTATTTTTTTGCGGTCCTCTAGCCGCTTAACTTGCAGACCATCTAAACGTTTCTCTAACTCATCGCAGACTTTGTCTGCCACAGGAAAAGCGACATCGTTCTCTGCTAGGGTAATTTTGAAGTCAGCAAGTAGAGGACGTAGAGTCTCAGCTTTAAGCTCAGTGGTGGTGACTTTGGTAACGAGACCTTTAAGTCCCGACTTGAGCTTATCAAACATACTTCTACGGCGTTCCCTGTCTTAACTCGGCAACTAACCCTTCAACACGGGCTCTGCCTTGGTTTATCTTTTCTACAATCTGAGAAAGCTGCTGTTGCCCTGCGATACGGGCTTTCTCCAACTCTTCGATGCGTTCTTTGACTACTTCTTTAGCTTCAGGCAAGGTTTTCTCCACTGAAACGCCAGCGCCCAGTCCTACTACCACTTTGTTGCTGTCGGCAAGTTTAACTTTCACGTAACTACTGCCGCCTATGGGTACAAGAAGTTCAGCGTTCTCTTTTTCCTTCTCTATGCTCTCTAGCGTCATGTTGGCGTAAGTTAAGTCTGTCATTGCAGCGTTCATCATGGTGAGTCTCTGTTGAAGCGCTTCAGCTGCTTGCTCGTAGTATTGAAGCTCCACACTGAGTTTACGCAGTTCTTCTTCTTTGTTTACAGCAGTCAAACTGTTTATTCCCCAGCGACAAGTTTCTTCAAAACAGGGTTATCAATGTCTTCAGGCGAAACTTCTGTGACTTGAAGGATTTTGATGTGACACCGTTTCACGCGGTGCTTGCTGCCAATTTCAGTGTAGATTTTCTCTTCTGCATGCTCTGCTTTGTCAGCTAGGACTTCTTTAACAAACGTCGTGTTCAATTTAGGCTTCTTGATCTCGCCGGTTATTCTGAAAACCTTCATTTACTCAACTTCCTGCACAACATCCAATGCATTCCCTATTATAAACATCTCGGGTCCGGTTGTCAAAGAACCAGCAACTGCAGCGTGACTATTCGCAATCAAACCTGTACCCACATAGGGTATACCACAATTGACAGTGCCCACATCAACAGGCACCTTCAAAACTGACTCCAAAAGCTTCTTCTCCTCTTCCTTGATCTGAGGATGAGCCAAAACACCCTTATTGGTTGCTACTGCCAGAGAACCCACATAGGTTAAACCTGCAATGGTGCCTGAAACCACTTCTACATCTAACGTGTCAGAGACCTGTTTACGAACAAAGTCCTTCATTCGAGGGTCAACCACTGCCCCTTTATCATTAGCTAAAATCAAATTGCCAAACGCTGTTTTACGGCTCTCCATCACTGTCACGACGCCGTCGAATGAGGCTTTGATGACGTCCAACTCTTCTTGCCTGACAAACGGCGAAAGCACGATTCCATGCGAGTTAGCGCAGGCTAAAGCACCTCCCAACAGTGAACCGCCTATCGTGGTGTGCACAAGTTCAGTGTTAAGCCACTCGGCTGTTTTCTGGGCTTTCGCCTCGGGCACCATTTTTGGAATTAAAACAAACTTTTCAGTGGCAAGGGCGTAGACGCCTATGCTTGCACTGCCGATGATACTGGTCAAATAAACCGCCAAGAATGATGCGCCTCAGCTAATTGTTATTTGGCGATATCTCTGCAGCCTTCCTTTTCTGTGTTGCGGTGGCATCTAACCTTTTGCTACCAAGTTAAAGCAGCTATTCGGTTTTAGCGGGTTCCAGCCAGTTCCGCGATTTAAACAAGGTTTTCCCCGCTAAATTCACTTTTAGACATCCGTCATATGGGCACATCTCAACACAACGCATGCAACTAAGACACATTGAAGTGTTAATTTTTCCACCCTTCTGCTCGTACACTTCGGTGACCTGTACAGGGCAAACTCTCT
>JBNVCD010000009.1:2379-5552 GCA_050410875.1 Bathyarchaeia archaeon
GTGCATTTTTCCTCCACTTTGTAGAGGTGAACCAGAGGCAGCCACTTAAAACCTTTGAAACGGTTTACAGCAGCAAGCGATATGCCTGTGGGGCAGAAACGGCACCAAAAACGCCGCACAAACAAGGACGCAGCCACTGTTAAACCGATAAACGTGAAGATAGCGATTAACTCTAAATTTTCACTCAAGTAAAACGCGAAGTCTGAAGCATAAGGATAGCTTATGTTCACACCGTTAACCGCTAGAGGGCTTGCCCAAGGTATAATCAGAGGCTCCAGTGGGCTCAACAAAACTAGTATGGGTCTAAAAGGGCCTGAAAGAGTCAAAGCGTAAGGCCATAACCATGTGCTTGTGGAGCTGAAAACAAGAGGAGCTAAAAGGAAAAAAACCAAAAGTCCATACCTGAGTCTATTCAGTGCACCGTTGAGTTTAACAGGAAGTTTCCGATAACGCCGCTTGAAAGCTCTGCGAATTTGCGTTATCAAATCCATGTAAAACCCGAAGGGACAGAACCACCCACAGAAAAACCGGCCCAAAAATAGAGTCATTATAAAAACGGCAAGCAGCAAAAACAGAAGTTGATTAAGCACGCTATAGATGTAAAAAATTGTGATCAGCGAAATCATCTGAACCCAGAAACGAAGATAAGTAACCCTCGCCGCCAGATTTTTCTTCCATATTAGAACTACAAGTATTCCAGCTATTGCTACTCCAGAGAGCATCGTCAGTTTCAATAGTTCAGCTACGATTGCCAACGAGTCAACTCCTTACCTGAATTTGCTATCGCACACGTTTCTTGAAGTACAGCAAAACGCCCACATCAGTTACAGATAGCACTGCAAGTACAGCGACAAACCACACCACCAGTGGCGACAAGACCAGTTGAGGCTGGGGGCGGGGCGCTTCTACAACACGGGTGTTCCATTCGCGGAGATATTGCAGGTGAGCCTCGTCTTGTGGGTAACTCTCAGATGGAGGATAAGGAAAACCGCTCATCGCTCGGAACGGCAGAGGCTCCACCGTGAAGTCAAAACCGTAGCCCCAGTTGTTTGGGGGATCCTTAAACCAGCATGCCGCAAACATGAAGTAGTCGCGTTCCATGCCTTCAGCTACAGGCAGAAGACCGTCTGCCGAAAATAGCAGTGAAACCTCATCGCCTTGTCTGCCAATTACAAACATGTCATCTGCAGTAAGCAGTAGAGTGGTAACATCGCCGTACCGCGTGAAGTTTCCTGAAGCAAGCGACGGACTCGTAAATGCTTGAGCAAGGTTAGCGGATGAAATATTGATTCTCTGCACAGAAATTGGTTTTTGCGGAGAAGTGTCTATGCCTATGTAATCGAAAGTGACATTCCAGAAGTTGCTAATCCGGATCTTGTATTCAGTAACGTCTGGAGGGAAAATACCTGTTATGTCCACAATGTAGGTTCGAGCAACATAGTCAGCAGGAAGCGGCAACTGGAAACTATCGGAGACTCGAACCCACTGCCCTGTGGAATCTTGAACTTCAATGTAAGGTGCCGGAGCAATTTGCGTGCCGTTGGGCAGTATTCCTTGGGCTGCGGCGGCTTTGAACTGCGCGATCCAATCATAGTACATGTCTGCTAGACCCCAGTCAACCATGCCGTTAATTACAAGTTTGATGCGGGAGGCGTTGGATAAATCTCCCAAGTCCAGCGTCAGTTGATTCCAACTGATGTTGTTCCATGCGGGGCTAAGTAAGCCGTTAACGCCAGGTGTAAAAACTTTGTCCAGTTGGCTTATTTGAGGCAAAACGTTTTGTCCTTTTTCGTTTATGGCTGAAATGGGAGTTTTAATGTTGTTTTTGTCCACTGTGTAGATTTGATCATTAAATGCGGGGTTGAGGTAGCTCATCAAAGTTGCATAGACATCGGTGTCTGCTGGGTGGTCAACCACTACCATGTAAGCTGCATCCAAGTAGAACAGTTCATTCCACTGTTGAAGGAGCTTTAAAGAATAATAGCTGTTGTTGCCTACCACAATTGGCTGCAACTGTGTTCTGTCAAGTTTAGCATGATCCCAAGGGTTACCGCCCAAATACACGATAGAACCGTTTGGAGTCATGTATCCTGTGTAGCCTAACCAGCCGTCGTTAGAGATGTCAGCAACGTAAACGTATTCGGCGCCGTTCCAGAAATACACCGAAGGACAGGATGAACCAGGGTTGTAATTTGCGGTGATGGACGTCTTAGTTGTCAAGTTAATGGTTCTAGAGAGGTTAGTACTGTTGTCGTCCCATCCAATCCAGACAGCTACACCTTCAGGGTCTGTGGATGGCATTGTCACGGTGTAGATTCCTTCAGGCAGGAGAGCAGACCAGAAAGTTTTATGTTTCTCAACTTGGCCATTTGGCAATGTCAAGTTGAAATCTGCGTTTCCATAAGGCGATATTGAAACGGAAAGTGTGTGATAGCCTGTTTTAACGACTAAGATGCCTCCGGTCAAGTTGTTGACGGAGACGCTGTGCATTTGGGAGTCGCCGCCTTCGAGTGGAGGTGCTGTGAAAGTAAATTCCACTGTGCCCACTTCGCCTGCAGCTAACGTGAGTGTTTTGGTTTGAACAGTTACGCCATCAACTTTTAGTTTCAAGGGAATGCTGCTGGCGTCGCCGGTGTTGTTTCCTCTGACTATAACGGTGACTGTGTCGCCGCCCCAAACTTCATATGGTTTAACAATCATGTTGATGAGTTGAATTTTGGATGGTTCCTGAACGTTAAGTGTGGTAGTTGCTTCACCGATTTTAATGGTATAGGTGCCTTTTACGCTTTGGGTTAAAGTAAAAGCTACTTCGGCTGTTTCGCCCCCTCTGAGTTGGAGGGTTTTTGTTCCTTTTGTTTCGCCGTTCACTGTTAGCTCAGCAGTGTAGGCGCCACTGAGCTCACCGATATTAGTAACTTTAGCGGTTATGTTAACGGGTGAACCCAGCTCGGCTATTTCAGGGTCAACTGTAAGGTTGTCAACTTTGAATTCTGCAGGTTTAGGCGGCAAAGCAGCAGAAACAACCTTAAAGGTACCGTTTAAACTGCCTACGCTGAATTGATATGTCCCTTCGGTTTGTTCAACAACCTCAAACAAAACATTTGCACTTGCCCCAGCTTCAAGTTGCCCATTTTTAGTCTGTGAAGGAGCACCGTTGATGGTAAGCGGTATTG
>JBNVCD010000009.1:5616-10187 GCA_050410875.1 Bathyarchaeia archaeon
TTATACCGATTGCTTCGCCTACACTGGCTTCGGTGCGGTTGACTGCCAAATCGGATAACTCGAACATATTAAGGACAGTGAAACTGCCTTCCAAAGTACCTATCTTAACAACATGGGTACCTTCCGTGGCTTGAGAAATCGTGAAGTTTATTGTCTTAGTTTCAACTCCAGCGAAACTAATGATGCTGGTCTGGTGCAATATGCCGTCAAGAAAGAGTTCAGCTGTATAAACACCTTTTTCGTTTATTTGGCTGGTAGCGTTAACTGAAACCGCAACTGTTTGACCAAGCGTGATTCTGGTTGGAACTACCTGTAAATCTACAAACTGGATTTGTTCTGTTGAAAGTGACACACCAGGCAGTGCGTCAACATACAGGTAGGCTGAGGCGGCTAAAGCAACAATGACTATGTCGATTATGAGTATAGCTTTCAATTTAGTGATTGCAAATTTGGAGCGCATATCAATTTTATAGCATACTGTTGCTTTTATAATTATTGAAATTAAAGCGGGCAGAGTTTTTTGAGGAGTACACCGGACAAAAATTGTCATTGATGAGCAATTTAAAGAGAAGTAAGATAAAGTGGGCGCTTAAACCGCCCTGCAAAGTGAAGAATACAACGAACTACTAAAAAATAGAGCAGTTGCAGAAAAAGGATTAGGTGGCTTCAGCGAGGTGGACAGTTACGTTACCGTCTTTGTCTTTAGTGGCACGTACCCGAATTTTTCGCGGGGGTTTCTCGATGCCTCTGCCCCAAATGCATTCATTTAGCTGGTTGGTTAAAGTGATTTTGGGAGCTTCTTCGTCTTCGTCCTCAGCGCGAAGAGGTACCTTCATGTGTTTTCGTATGTAGGCTTTAATCATACGGATAGCGCGGGGGGCACGTTTACGTGGAGGCATAATCAGAGCTTTAGCCAGTGGGATTGTGTATGTTTTCTCTTCTACTATGTCTTCGTCTTTTTCTTTTTTCTTGCGGGTTTTGGCTTCCTTCTTTTCTTCAGATGCGCCGCTTTCAGTTTTGGCTGCTTCTTCAACTTCGACTTCTTTCTCAACTGTTTCTAGTAGACTCTCATTTTCTTTAACTGAAGTTGCTTCCGACGCATCGTTTTTTTGAAGTTGTTCTTCTTTAGCCTGAGTTTCCATAATCTTGGTCTCCTATGGTTTTATTTTTCGAGTCCGCCAGTTCCTTCGGCGTTTGGGGTTTGTTCTGACTTTTCCATCTGTTTTTGCGATGACCCACGTAGGAACAGACGCGGTCTCTTTTCCTGCTTTAGCTAATCGACGTTTTTTGGCTGCTGGTTTAACTCGCGCCATACATTTCATATCCTTGTTATTTTTGTTTCCCGCTTCCGAGATTGAAGCTGGATTAATATCTGTTTCAGTTGGGCATCCGACAAAGGAATGGGGATTTTACCCAGTTGCGCCAACTGTATTAGCTGAAGCTCCAATTGATCTGTGAATTCAGGCTTAATCAGTTTCAGATTGGTTAGCCTCTGCCGAGCCTCGGGGGAGAGTATCTGTTTCAAGAGAGCTTGCTTTTGAGCTTCCAGTTGCTGCTCAACTTGCATTTGCCTCTGTTCGTCAGAAGCACGCTGCTGCAAAGCCGCAAGTTTTCTCTTGCGAATGGAGTCCAACTCTTCATCGGACATTACTATTCGCCTTGATACTTCTTAAGTTCTGGAATTGTCTTAACTAGCTCTTTATGTAAGGTTTCGCTTACTTCTTGAAGGAGCTTGCGCCCCTTTGGAGTTATACGTCGTCCCGCAGGCTTAACGGTTTGAATTAACCCTGCAGCTTCAAGCTGTTGCAAAAGTTTCCTGATGTTGCTCCCGCCTGCCTTAGCGGCGTGATTGGGTTTCACGTTAAAACCTTTGCGTCCACCGTATTCCGACCGAAGTTTTTCTAAACCTATAGGACCGTGAACATAAATTTTGCGTAGTAAAGAGGCACCCCTAGTGTACCACCAGTCAGGGTCTTGGGGCTGTTTTTCCACATGGCTACCCGTCTTAGCAAACGCCGCCCAAGATGGGGGATGCACTTCCTCAACGTTTTCTTTTAAGTACTTAGCTAGTTTTTCGATGAACTTTGATGCTGGAACATCATGAGGAGTCGTCAAGATTATATCCCTTTTCAGCTATTCCTTGCAGTAAGACAATGAAGCCCAATATAAATATTCTCTGGGCACATAATTTTTTCTATTCTGAAGCATCAAAACTTTTGTGGTTCCACAGAAGAGGCAGAGGCGCAAACATGATTCAAGGCGCCTTGCACTACAAATTTGTGAAAAGTTAACCATGTAAAGGCTTAAGAGGTTTGGGGTTTGCGTCGCCTGTAGATTATGAAGACATGCCCGCGAACTTCAACTAACGCTGCTCCTGTTTCTGCAGCGGTTTTTTCGCCTATAGCTTTTGCAGTAGTCTTCTCCAGTGCGCTTGGCAGAATTCTAATTTTCACCATCTTTGCTTTTTGCAGTTGCTTTTCAACTTCAGTTAAAACTTGAGGTGTTAACCCTTCTTTGCCGACCCAGATTGTTGGCTTTTCCTCTTTTAGTACATGTCGCACATGACGCTTCATATTTGTTGTTATTTTACTCAATTTCAACTTTCTCCTTTCTTGGCTTCACAATGTAACGTGTTTTGGCGCCGCAGCTTAAACATGTCACTACAACATGTTTTTCTCGCTTTGGCTTTATGCGCACGCGACAGTTTTCACCGTAAACCAGAAGTGCATGGCAATTTTTGCAGATTCTACGTTTGTAGTGCGTTGGCAAACGTATCCTTGCGGCCATAGCTATTTTTCTGGCGGTGGTGACGTAGCGCTGGGCAAGTTCGGGGTTAGATTTGCTGATTTTAACTGATTGCTGGAAAAGAACATCTATACGTTGCTTGGCTATTTTTCTTGCGGCGTAATTCATAGTTTGTGAAGGCACTCCACTGGTCACGTGACTTTTAAAATATTGTGTAGTACGAAGTGGGCTAATAAACATTTGTTGGTTAAAACAAACTTTGGGAACTTCACTGCTGTTTGTAGGCTAAGCCTGTGAAAACGGCAACTATCTTTTCTTCCTTTCTGACTGTGATGTTATATAACCCAAATGTTTTCCCCTCGGACAACCTCACTGCCTCAGCCGTCAATACGTCCCCCTCCACCGTAGGTTTCAGAAAGTTTATGCTAACTTGCACGGCAACTGCCACTTTGTCGCCCGAGTTTGCTGCTTCTGCGAAAGCGCAGTCTGCAAGGGAGAAAACGGCGCCGCCGTGGGTAACACCAACAAAGTTTAGGTGTTGCTTGCAGACTTGCATAGTCACCTTTGCGTAGCCATCTTTAACCTCGACGACTTTAACGCCGAGCAGTTCTCTGAAGTTGTCTGTTCCCCTCATTTTTTACTAGCCGTCCTTTTGTTTAGCAAATAAACGCGGGTTTTGTCAATAATGGAGTGAACACCTTTTGGTGCGAAAATAACAACCACCAATAGAATTATGCCAAGAAGCATCATGCGTATTGGTGGACCCACGTTACTTACTGCTGGAAAAAGTGAACCCATCAATCCTTGCAGGAGTGGGTCAATTCGAGGCAGGTAAGCGTCTATAGAGACAATTATTACTGACCCTATGAGGGGCCCGCTGAGGGTTCCTAGTCCGCCTATGACTGCCATCATGAGGGGTAGGAAAGAAAAGTGTGGACTAAAAATTGAGACGTCAATGTAACGAATGTATTGAGCGTACAATCCGCCGGCTAACCCTGCAAAAAAGGTGCTGAGGAGGAAGGCTAATAAACGGTACTTGGATGTGTTTATACCAGTCATTTTGGCTTCAAGCTCGTTTTCGCGTATGGCTTTAAAAGCTAAGCCTAATTTTGACTTCATTATCAAATAGATTACAAAAACTGAGACTGCAGCTGTGGCAAACGTGAAGTAATAAAATAAAACGCCACGTGGAACAATTAACGGAGTACGGAAACCCATAATGCCCCCGATTACAGAGTCAAATTGGCTGACGAGAGTTAGAGCAATCACGGAAAAGCCGAAAGTAACCATGCCCAAGAACCAAGCTTTCAATCTCACACAGGTGAGCCCGATTAGGAAACCTATTGCCGCTGAAAATAGTCCACCCAAAAAGAGCCCAAGCAGAGGAGGCACAGCTAATTTTATTGCAAGCAGAGCTGAAGTGAAGCCGCCAATACCTAGGAAAGCTGCGTGCCCAAGAGAACCTTGCCCTGAACAGGCGAGCAAGTTCCAGCTGGAAGCGTAAATAGCAAAGATGAGCATAGGCGTTAAGACTTCACTAATCACGTATTCACTGCCAATGATCAGAGGAAAAATCGCGATAAACGTGAGGGCGGTGACCACTAGGATAAACCGCTTTGTATAGAGTAGCTTTAAGTTGAATGATTTTGTAAACCCTGCCATGTTAGTCACCTTTTCCACCAAAGAGACCAGTTGGCTTAATCACCAACACCGCGATGAGAAGCACAAACGCAATCGCGTCAGGCCAAATCCCGCCTAGCAAGTATCCTGCGGTTGTCTCAGCTATGCCATAGAGGAGACCACCCACCACTGCGCCAGGTATACTG
>JBNVCD010000009.1:10194-17556 GCA_050410875.1 Bathyarchaeia archaeon
CCACCTATTATTATTATGGCGAAAGCTTTAATTGTGGGCAACGCCCCCAACGTTGGGCTGAAGGGAAAAATTATGCCGTAAAGTGCGCCGGCTGCGCCTGCTAAGGCTGCACCTAACGCAAACGTGAAAACATAAACTTTTTCTATGTTCACCCCCATAAGTTTGGTGGCGTCACTTTTTTGGCTAGTTGCCTGCATAGCTAAACCAATTCGGGTTTTTTTCATTAGAAACACAATTGATAAAAGGATAACCACAACTATGCCGATGGCGGCTAACCGGTCGTAGCTTATTGAAAGCCCAGCTAAAGAGACCATGCCAGGTACGGGGCTGGGGATTTGAGCGGATTTATTACCCCACAAAAGTACAGCTGCGTTTTCAAAAACGTAAATTAAGCCTAAACTGACGAAAATTTCGTTAAGTTTTTCAGTTCCCAGAACCTTACGAAACGTTAGTCGTTCAACTGCAACACCAATAATAGCCACACCCGCCATTGCAACAATTATAGCTAAGTAAGCGTTCAACCCCAAAGTTACGGATGCTGTGAAGGCTATGTAGGAGCCGATCATGAGGAGTTGACCATGAGCAAAGTTTACCAGTTTCATTACACCGAAAATTATGCTTAAACCTGTTGCTAAGAGTATGTAAATACAACCGTTCGCTACACCCCAAAGTAAGGTTTCGGCAAGTCCAGAGGGGGTAATCATGTGGGTTCAACCTCACCTATTTTCTCATGTTGAGTATTTAAAACATACCGGCAAAAACGAAGACGAAAAGAAAAGTTGGAGGAGGAAGTCTATGGACTTCCAGGCTGGTAGCCCGCAGGCAAGACGAAGTCTGCTTGTTTAATTGATCCGACAACTGGTACAGTTGATGGATACACGATTTTTGGTCGGGCTTCCTGCAGAGTTGCGTTGTAGGCGAATTGCTCAACGAATGTGACGGGTAGAATTTCGTGGTAGTTGACGCCTGTGCTGAACTGTATTGTGCCTGTTTTGGTCATGATTAGCATTTGAGGCATATTTATTTGTTCTATGGCGTCTCGCACAGCGGCTTTATCCAAAGTTCCTGCGCGTTCAATTGCATCCTTGGCTATGTAAAAAGCGTCGTATGTGTCAGCACCCATCATGCCAGGCAAAGTGTTATATTTTGCTTGGTAGTTGGCGACGTAAGTTTCTATTGCAGGCAAGTAGAATGGTGGACCGGCGTATGAAGCAAATTTGGATTCTAACAGCACACCGTCACCGTATTCGCCCAGTAACGTGTAGAATTGTGGGTCTTCGCAGCATTCAACTGCTATGTATACTGTGTTTAATCCAACGTCTTTTCGGCCTTCTTTGATTATTTCAGCGGTGTTTGCTATAAAGTCAACCACGTAGACAGCGTCGGGTTTGGCGTCTTTAATTACTGTAAGGTCGGTTTGGAAGGTGGTTGCAGTTGTCTGATATGACCTTTCTGCGACTATCTCTATTGGGAGGTTGTTGGTTGCTATGAGATTTTTGGTGTCAGCGACAACGCCTTTACCGAATGCGTCATTGCGGTATATGAGAGCTAGTCTTAGTGGTCTTGAGGAATCAAAGTGATAGGTGCTGTCAAGTAGGGGTTTCATAGTTTCAGCGAAGAAATTAACTACAGTTGCACTGTAGTCAGAAGTGGTTGTGCAGTAATGGAACATGTAGCTCATGCCTTCAGCATCGTTGATTCGTCTTGCGTCGTCTTCCGCTAGCCCGCCGAAGTTACCTTGTGGTCCTCTTCGAGTAACCAGATTTGAGGAAGCACCCGTTATAATGAAGGGAACACGGTTCTCTATTGCTACAACTTGGCATGCAAGTGTGTATCCGCCTATGAGTAGATCAACTTTATCTTCAACTACGGCGCGTGTGACTGGACCAACAGTTTCTCCTGCAGTATCTTTGCCTGTGTCAGCAATTATTAGCTCTATGGGAACTTTTGTGTTCCACTCGGCGACATAAACGCCTCCAGCAGCGTTAATCTCTTCTACGGCAAGTCTAGCAGCTCTGTCCATGTCTTGACCCTCAGCTAGCTGGTAACCCGCAACCAAACCTATACGGATAGGTCTCGCATCTGGCGACGGCGTAGCAGAAGTCAGTGGCGTAGCCGTTTGAGAGGGTGTTGGCGATGGCGACGGAGCAGGCTGCTGAGTTAGCTGCCACACTCCAGCACTTGCGATAGCAACAATTATCACTATAGCGGTGATAACAACTAATATTTTCTTTTGCACTACAATTTCTCCTCTTTTTTCCTTTGTATATCAAGGGATACTCTTAATAAAACTAACTCAAAGATACGCTTTGGCGCCCCAGTTCGAAAGCTTCAAGGTTCAGCTTTACATATTTCTCTTTGAGGCGACTGGTTATCGCCTGCTTGAACGCGTCTTGTTTGACAGGGTTCTCAGGTAAAGCGGAAACTGCACCTAGCATGACAGTGTTTACCACTAAAAGGTTCCCGAGTTTTTGGGCTACGCCGACTCCGTCAACCTCGTGTACACGACATGCATGCCGTCGAATGAGGGCTAACAGTTCTTCAGGTTTCACGGCTTTAGCTTTTCCTTGTGTGATGCTGTTTGGAGGGATGTATTTTGTGTTAACTAAAACTGTACCTTGGGGTTTGAGCATGGGAAGGGCACGGGCAGTTTCAAGAATTTCAAAACCCACAATTAAGTCAGCTTTGCCTGTTTCAATCAACGGCGACAAAACTTTGTCTCCAACTCTGACATGGGCACTGATGGAGCCGCCTCTCTGAGCCATTCCATGGATTTCTGCCTTTGCCACGTCAAAACCGTCTAGCATAGCGGCTTCGCAGAAAATGTCACTTAAAACAACTACGCCTTGTCCGCCTACACCAGTGAAAACGAGGTTTAACTCCATTTCTATTCAAGGCTCCTTATAGCGTTGAACGGGCATAAAACTTGGCATACACCACACCCCCAGCAGAGTGTCACATCAATTTCTGCGCGGCTAGAAGTCAAAGAGATTGCGGGACATCCGAAAGCGGTTACGCATACTCCGCAAGCGTTGCATTTTTCTGTAACTTCACGGGCGGCGTTCTTGGGAATCTTAAGAGGGCAAGGCCGCTCTGAGATGACAACAGAAGGACCATTATAATCCAAAATTTCCTGCAGGGCTTTTCTTGTTCCATCTACATCGTAAGGATCTACAATTTTCACCTTTTCGACGCCTAGGCTGCGGCAGATTTCATCCAATTTCGCAATTTTGGCATCATCGCCCATAGCAGTTTTTCCAGAGCCGGGCGTAGGCTGATGCCCAGTCATAGCGACTACTCTGTTGTCGAGGATAACGACGCAGACGTTAGCTTTGTTATAGGTTATGTTCAAAAGACCGGGCATGCCGCCGTGGAAGAAAGTAGAGTCGCCTATCACCGCGAAAACTTTTTCCTTGACGCCTGCATGGATCATGCCTGCGGCCTGGGAAATCCCTGCACCCATACAGAGGCAGGTTTGCACGGAGTTAAGAGGTTGCAGATAACCTAAAGTGTAGCAGCCTATGTCGCCTGTGACAATTTTATCTTCAGTTCTGCCTGAGAAACTTAGGGCTCCTTCGGGACAGGTTTCTACACATTTTGGTTTGCCGTCGCAGGTATCGCAGATTATTGCTTTTCTGGTTTGTGGATGCAAAGTGACAGCGCCATATTGGCAGGCGGTTATGCACCAACCGCAACCATCACATTTACTTTCGTCTACGCAAACAACACCTGTCGTTGTTAGCTGAGAAAGTGCACCTTTTGGGCAAGCGGCAACGCAAGGCGCGTTTTTGCAGACACGACAAGATAGTGCCATGTTGGAAATGGGATCAAGCCGCATGGCGCGGATTCTTGATTTGTATGGATTGAAGACTTGTTCTTTTTCCCACGAGCACTCAAGTTCGCAGATGTCGCAGCTGACGCATTTTTGGGGGTCACATTTTACGAACTGGTTAACAGTATTTAGGGCATAATAGAAGGCTCGGTGGGGGCACCCAGGGCATAAAACTGGAGGACGAGGAGGCAAGGCTAAATCTGGAGGCTGCGAGTGGATCTTGCTGCATAAACCTGCTTTTGCGAAAGCTTCACGGAGAATGTCAGGGTTGAATTCTCCGATTTCGTCTAGACTTAGACTTTTTTTTCCTAAAACTTCAACGCCTAAACCGCGTAGGTTGTCCTCTATGTAGGGGCGTAACTCTTCGACGACGACGACTTTTTCTAGTTTGGATGCAAATTGCCTAACTAAGTCATGTGGAAAAGGATACACGAAACCTAGTTTTAGCCAAGAAAAATTTTTGGTGTCTAACAAAGATTTTGTGTAGTAGTAGCCTACACCGCTACCTATAACTCCAATTTTCTTTTGGTTGTCTTCAAAAACGTTGTAGCAGGATTTGTTGGCGAATTTTTCTGCCTCAGCTAAACGGTTTTTCAACACGTGATGCTGCCTGATTGCGTTTGAAGGCACCATGACCCATTTTGAGGGGTCTTTGTCAAACTCGCTTTTACGGTTAAGTTTGAGGAACTCACCTATTTTTACTCGGGCTTTGCTGTGAGCAACACGTGTGGTTAAGCGGACGATAACGGGTAAACTAAGCTTTTCGCTTATCTCAAACGCTTCTCTGGTCATGCTGTAGGCTTCTTGGGGACTGCCAGCGTCCAACAGAGGAATGTTTGAGTGAACGGCAAAATAGCGTGTGTCCTGTTCATTTTGGCTACTATGCATTGCAGGGTCATCGCAGACTACGATGACTAAGCCGCCGACGACGCCTGTGTAAGCCAAAGTCATAGCAGCGTCAGCAGCGACGTTTAACCCTACATGCTTCATGGAAACAATGGATCGAACCCCCGCCATGGAAGCGCCAGCTGCGACTTCTACAGCAACTATTTCGTTGACGCTCCACTCTGCGTAGATGCCAAGGGGTTTAGCGACTTCAGCGATCGCCTCTAAAATCTCAGTTGACGGCGTGCCAGGGTATGCGGCGGCAACTTTTATGTTGGCTTCGATTGCTCCTCTAGCAACTGCTTCGTCGCCGTTTAGCAGCATAAAACTGCCTGGTTTGTCAATTGCAAGTTTTGAAGTCATCCTAAGTTAGTCCTTTCACATTTTGCCTTTTCGATTATCGAAAACGTGTTTTGCTTTTCCTTCGGTTCTCGGGATTTCACCGTATTTTACGATTTCGATTTCAGGGTGAAGACCTGTGACGCTGCATATCTTGCTTTGGATTTTAGTTGCAAGCGCCTTCAAGTCGAGTTGCTTGTTTTTTGAGGCTTCCTCGTTTAACTCCACTTTCACCAAAAATGTGTCTAAAGCGTCAGGGCGGTCTACAATTATGTGGTATTGTGAAGCTAACTCGGGGAAGCCCATAACCACGTATTCAATTTGAGAGGGGAACACGTTGACTCCTCGAATAATAAGCATATCGTCTGATCTGCCGCTGACACGCATCATGCGGGCATGGGTGCGTCCACATGGGCATTTGTCTGTTTGTATAACTGAAATGTCGCGTGTGCGGTATCTTAGGAGGGGCAAAGCAGTTTTGGATAGAGGAGTAAAAACCAATTCGCCTTCTTCCCCCTCGGAGAGAACTTCGCCTGTTTCAGAGTTTATAGTTTCAACTATGAAGTGGTCTTCCCAAATATGTAAGCCATGATGCTCTGAACATTCAATTGAAACGCCTGGACCGCAAAGCTCTGTTAGGCCGTAAACGTCAAAGGCTTTAATGCCCAAGTTGTTCTGTATGCGCTCGCGGATCCTCTCTGACCAAGGTTCAGCTCCAAAAAGCCCAATTTTTAAAGCCAGATCCTTTTTTGGGTCAACACCTTCAGCAACCATAGTTTCCGCGAGGTAAACGGCAAAGCTTGGAGTGCAACAGAGTATGGTAGCTTTCAGGTCTTTCATGAGCTTCACTTGCCTTTGCGTCATGCCACCGCTTGCAGGTATGATTGCGGCTCCGAGTTTTTGGGCGCCGTAGTGAAAACCTAAACCGCCTGTGAACAGGCCGTAGCCGTAGGCTATATGAATTACATCGCCGCTTCTGCCGCCTGCAGTGAATATGGATCGGGCCATCAGTTCTTGCCAAGTATCCATGTCACTTTTGGTGTAAGCACCTATTATGGGGTTGCCTGTGGTACCGCTGGAAGCATGAACTTCGACAACGTCGACAGGGGGAACTGCTAAAAGTCCAAGCGGGTAGTTGTCTCTTAGGTCATTTTTTACAGTGAAAGGAATTTTTTGCAGATCAGTGAGGGTTTTTATGCTGTCAGGGGTAAGTTTTGCCTCTTTGAATTTTCTTTTGTAAAAAGGAGAGTTGTCATAGCAATGTTTGACTTGGGCTTTGAGTTTTTTTAGTTGAAGTTCTTGGAGTTTTTTTCTTGGCATGGTTTCTACAGTTTTGTTCCAGTACACATTGTTACTCATGGGCGTTTTCTCCAGTTAAAGTCCCAGATATACTTCTTTGATGTGACTATTAGACAGCAGTTCTCTGCTTTCGCCGTCTATAATAATCTTGCCTTCTTCTAGAACATAACCACGGTTGGATATGTTGAGTGAGTCTCGGATGTTTTGTTCAACGAGAAGTACGGTTACTCCGTCTTCGTTTATCTTTGTGATGGTGTCAAGAACTTTTTCCACGATTATCGGAGCCAGCCCAAGCGAAGGTTCATCTAAGATGAGAAGTTGCGGATTGGACATGAGACTACGGCAAATGACAAGCATTTGTTGCTCGCCGCCGCTGAGAGTTTGAGCAAGAGCTTTTTGCTTCTTTTTGAGGACAGGGAAGATTTGATAGAGTTTTTCTTGGGTATCTTTTATTTTTTCTTTATTTTTCACGCTGTATGCGCCAAGCTGCAAGTTCTCTTCTACAGTGAGTTTTGGAAAAATGTCTCTACCTTCAGGAATCATGGTTAAGCCCTTTTTGACAACCTCATAAGTAGGAAGGCTTCGGATGTCCTCACCTTTGAATTTGATGGTGCCACTTTTTGCTGGCAAAAGAGACATGATGGTTTTTACGAGGGTAGTTTTACCTGCACCGTTAGGTCCAATAATGCTGACTATTTCTTTTTCTTTTATGTGGAATGACACATCCCAAAGAATTTGAACCATGCCGTAGCCAGAGGATAAATTTTTGACTTCTAGCATGTTATTCTTCTCCGAAAACAAATTTTTTGCCGAGGTAAACTTTCACCACTTCTTCATCATTGCAGACTTTTTCAGGAGTACCCTCACAAAGTTTTTCGCCATGATGCAGCACAATGACCCTGCTGCATAGACCCATTATCACACGCATCACATGTTCAACTATGAGTACAGTTATGCCTTGTTTATTAATGAGTTTGACGAGTTCTATTGCTTGATCACTTTCTTTC